>CAYWIK010000017.1:0-7485 GCA_964458315.1 uncultured Spirochaetales bacterium
AAGCTGGATTTTTTTCCGGATATTTATTATATTTTTAGTCATGAAAAGAAATATATTCCTCATTATTTTAGTTCTTCTTGTTTTTCCTTTGGCTGCGGTAAGCGCCGGAGGAAATGCGGAAGGAGAGAAAGGAGCAGATGATATGGAAGACATGAGCGACGGCAAAACGCTGAGTGCAGCCGAAAACTCCTATGCGGCGGCGCCTGCAGGAGCAGTTCCGCTTATCGACCGAAACGTGCCGGAAGTCCTTAAATCCGCCACCTTCGCCCTTGGATGATTCTGGGGACCTGATGCCCGGTTCGGGCAGCTTGACGGCGTTATCCGCACCCGCGTAGGCTATGCCGGCGGCACAACGGAAAACCCGACCTACCGTTCCATCGGAGACCATACCGAGTCGATAGAAATCGTCTATGATCCCTCCGCCCTCACCTACGAGGAACTCCTCGATATATTCTGGGAAGCCCACAATCCTGCGGCACGCGCATATTCCAGGCAGTACATGTCGCTTATCCTGTATCAGAATGAAGAGCAGAAACGAATTGCCGGGAAGAGCCTTAAAGAACAGGAAAAAATTATCGGCACGGAGATCCGGACCCTGATTGTTCCCCTCGACACCTTCTACCAGGCCGAAGATTACCATCAGAAGTACAGTCTCAAGGGAAACTCGGCGCTCTTAGAAGAATTGCGGCGCTACTATCCGGAACCCCGGGGAATTACCGATTCCACGGCGGCGGCGCGGATCAACGGTTATCTTGGAAGATACGGTACCCGGGAAGAACTGGAGCGGGAGATCGATCAGTTCGGTTTATCCGAAAAAGGCGAACAGGCCTTGCTTCGCCGTTTTTAACGGCATATACAAAACTTGTTTTTCGTAGTAGAAATACCCCTGCAAAAAAACAGTTTGGAGGAATAGAGTGAATACGGCAAAACGCATTGTAATAACAGGAATGGGAACGGTGAATCCTTTGGGAAACTCCGTACAGGAATCATGGGATGCGGTCCTTAAGGGAAAAAGCGGGATCGGGCCTATCACCCGGTTCGACGCCTCCAACTGCAGTTCCCGTGTTGCGGGAGAGGTAAAAGATTTCGACTGGAAATCATACTATAGCGAAGATTGGCTTAAAACGGCAAAACGGCTCGACCGGTTCGTCCACTACGCGGCGGCAGGGATGAAGGAGGCGTTGGAACAGTCCGGCCTCGATATCGCCCGGGACCCGGAGAAAGTCGGCATCTGCATCGGCTCAGGCCTGGGAGGCGTAAAGGTCCAGCACGATAACTCCGCCGCTCTTATTTCAGGCGGCGGGAGAAGGGTAAGTCCCTTCTACATCCCCGGCGCCATCGGCAATATCGCTTCGGGGTTCATGAGCATGGTCCACGGCATCAAGGGGCCGAACCTGTCTACCCAAACCGCCTGCGCTACGGCGAACCATTCCATCGGCGTGGCCCTTCTCATGATCCGGGCCGGGATGGCGGACGCTTTTATCACCGGCGGGACCGAGGGGGTCTTAGAAGAAATTATCGTAAACGGTTTCTGCAACATGCGGGCCATGGCCACGAACTACAACGACGAACCGGAGAAGGCTTCGCGGCCCTACGACATAGACCGGGACGGATTTGTGATAGCAGAAGGTTCCGGCATCCTCATTTTAGAGGAGTACGAGGCGGCGAAAAATCGGGGCGCCGACATTATCTGCGAAGTCCTGTCGGTGGGAATGTCAGGCGACGCCCACGATCTCGTCATCCCCGATCCTGAGGGACGGGGCGCCTTTTACTCCATGCGGATGGCCTTAGACCAGGCGGGGCTTCCAAACGAAAAGCTCAACTACATAAACGCACACGGGACCGCCACGCCCCTAGGGGACATCGCCGAGACCACGGCGATCCGCACCCTGATCCGGGGGAAAGAAGACCACTTGTCCGTCGGTTCGACCAAATCGATGCACGGCCATCTGTTAGGGGCGGCAGCGGGGATCGAGGCGATCATTTCCGCTAAGGCGGTACAGGAAGATATCGTTCCCGGGACCATCAACATCGACAATAAGGACCCGAAAGTGCCCTTATCCTGCATCCCGAAGGAAGCACAGGAACGGACGGTCAACTATGCACTGTCCAACTCTTTCGGCTTCGGCGGGCACAACTCGAGCCTGGTTTTGGGAAAAATATAAGCTGACAAATTACTCCATAAAATCTATTTAACCGCAGAAATTGCGGAAAATGTAAAAAAATCGGCATTATTTTGAATCAGCAGCCGCGCACGCCCTGTATATATATTATTAAGGACCTGCCATGAAACCAAAAGGGTATCGCAAAATCAAAACACGGGCTGCAAGGGTCGCAACCGCCCTGCTTCTTTCGCCGCTTTTCTTTATATCCTGCTCACGCTGTACGGTCGGGGATGTCCGGGAAATTACGATCATGAGCTACAACGTGCAGAATCTGTTCGATGATGTGAGTAACGGCACCGAGTATTGGGATTATGATCCCGGAAACGGAAAATGGACGGCCGACCATTTTTATGCAAAGATGCTTGCCCTTGCCGAGGTAATCGAATCCGCGGCGCCTAGAGTTCCGGACATCCTCGCCCTGCAGGAGGTGGAAAATGTAAACACCCTCGAAACGCTGCAGGAGGAAGTCTTAAAAAACGCGGGGTACCGGTATTCAGCTCTCGTCGAAACCCCCGGGGCGGCGGTCAATACCGCGGTACTTTCAACGTTTCCGATAGATGAAATTCGCAGTCACATGATTCATGTCGAAGGCGTAGACGGGCTTCGGAACATCCTCGAAACAGTTATAAACATCGACGGGACGGCACTCTATCTTTTCAACAACCATTGGAAATCTAAGGTCGGCGGAGCGGAGGAAACCGAATATCTCAGGATCGAATACGCCGGACTTTTGGCCGAACGAATCGCGGCAATTATCGCCGGGGCCCCTGCCGCTGAAATCGTGGTGTGCGGCGACCTGAACGAAAACCACGATGAATATTACCGAATCGAAAAAGCGTACCTCACCGCGCTTCTCCCGGCACAGGAGGTCCGGGACGGTGCGGCTTTAGACGCTCACATATCCCTTACCGAGGGCCCGGACGCCCCGGCCCTTTATTCGCCCTGGTACGATGCCGAAGCTCAGGGCAGCTATGTCTACCGCAACAGCTGGGAGACCATCGATCATTTTCTCTTAGGGCCGGCTCTTTTCGACGACGCCGGTTTGGCCTACGGCGGTTTCGCGGTGGCCGCGGAGCCGTTCATGCTCGATGAAGCGGGGCATCCTCTAAAATGGTACTCGGAGACGAGGAGCGGATATTCGGACCATCTCCCCCTGCTTCTTACTCTTACGCACGAGTGACGGATTAACCGGAGCCGCTGCCGTCGGCCGGCCTCAAAGGGCCTTCCCGGATACGTTCGAGGGTATATTCCATCCGGTCGAGTTTTCGCTGGGTTTCATCGTACGCTTTCGCAAGGTTTTTTGCGTGGGTGCCTAAAACCGAGAACGATTTGACCGTCTCGTTAAAATCTTTCCGCAGCTGAGTAACCATTCCGGCGAGCTCTTTCTGTTCTTCCGGGAGGGAGAAACCGCGGAGCCCGTACGCGACCGTCTGAATGTACAGAAACAGTCCTGAAGGCCCGACCGGAACGACCCCGTATTTGAGCGCCTCTTCCAACAGGTTCTCCTCGTCGTGTACAAACATTCGGTAGTAAATCTTTTCCGAAGGAATATACATAAGGGCGAACTGCAGGGTACCTTCCGCCGGTCTGATATACTTAGAAGCGATGTCCTGAGCATAGGACCGGAACGCCCGCCGCGCTTCCGCCGGGGCGGCTGCTTTGTCCGGGCCTTTTGCTTCATTACCGGCCCCGGGGGCGCCGCTCCGCTCCATTGCCGAACGCAGGCTTTCCAAGGGGAATTTTGCATCGACGGCCACTTTGTACTCCCCTAAAAAAATCACGGCGTCAGCCCGCTCGCCCCCCGCGAAAGGGTACTGGAGTTTATATTGACGCTTCGGAAGCCAGCTTGCAAGAATTTCCGAAAGCAGGACCTCACCGACTCCGCCCCGTACCTGCGGGAGGGTAAAAATGCGGTGTACCTGGTCCAGCTGCTTTTCGATTCTGGCAAGGGCCTCGCGGGACGCCTGAAACGGGTGCTGCGGCATGTCCGGGCCCATTGTGCCGGCAGCCGCCCCCCCGGCGCCTCCGGACCGGCTTCCGGACCGTATCAAGAGAATGAGCAGTAAAATAATGAGCATCCCGCAGAATGCCAGGATCCCGTAGATCAATCCGACAGGGACGGTCATAGCGGCACGTCCTGCCACCTCCCCCCTAAAAGCACGCGCTTTTCCCCATACCCCGCCGCCCGCGCGGCGTCGGCGGCTTCGGGGAACATGGCGTCGATGCCCGCGGCGGTGTGGGCGTCGGCGTTTATCGTGATCGGAATTCGAAGTCCCCGCGCCTCTTTGAGAATCCAGGGTGACGGGTAGAAAGAGTCGGTCTTTCCCCTGCTTAAGCCCCCGGTGTTGATCTCAAGCACGACGCCCGCGCGGGCGGCCGCTTCGAGGGCCGTCATGACCGAATCGCGGTACCACGGCTCCTCTTCCCGGTACCGGGCGTTATTGCGGTTCCGCATCTTGATCAAATCAAAGTGGGCGATCATGTCGAAGGAATGTTCTTCGATCATCCTGCGGACAAGGGAAAAGTAGTGGCGGGCCGCTTCTTTGTGGTCCCCGCCGAAACGGTCATTTACAATCCGTCCATATTCTTCGTCCGGGCCGTCCACGGTGTAGTAACCGGGGTGCTCCCGGGAATCCACCGAAATAATATGCACACCACCGAGGGTATAGTCGAGGCCGAGCTCGGCAATCTCCGGTGACGAAGGTCCTTGGAAGTCCGGAACATAGTCGACTTCCATGCCGGAATAAATTTCGAGCCTTCCCGCGTATTCTTCTTTAACCTTGTCGATATGTGCAAAATATTCCGGATAACGGCCCGGCTGCATGGTCCAGCTCTCCTGTCCGGGAGCGGAGGCGTGGGTGGAAAATCCGAGGGCCGAGAACCCCTTTTCAACCGCAGATTCCGCGAAATCTCTCGGCGTGCCTTTTCCGTCGCAGAAATCGGTGTGGGTATGATAGTTGGTGAGAATTTTTTTCATCGGGCGCATGGTCTCCTATTTAGCGGTCCCTGTGAATGGTCACTCCCGCTGAGTCCGCCTCGGCGACCGCCCGGGGTTTCCGTAAGTGTACGGTAACACCTTTCACTTCTTTATGGGCAAGGCAGATATCCGTGATCTGCCCGGCCAGCCGTTCCAAAAGGAAAAACGAAGAGGACGCCGCCTGTTCCAGAATTTCGCGGCTTAAGGTGCCGTAATGCAAAGTGTCTTCAAGATCGTCGGAAACGCACGCCCGGGAAAGATCCGTATAGACGATGATGTCGGCTTCCAGAGGCTGCGGGGCCTCCCTTTCCCATTCATGCACGCCGATGATTGTTTTAAACCGCAGGTTGCTGATTTCGATTTTATCGTTCATGGAAATGTCACCGTAACCTTGAGTCCGCTGTTGTTTTCAATGTGCATTTCTCCGTTTATCTGCTCGGTCAGCGCGTCGATAAGCTGATACCCCAGCCCCCGGTTTTTCGTTTTGTCGAATTGTTCATGAAAACCGATTCCCGAATCTTTAACAGTGAGTAAATAATCGTTTTCCTTGCTCATCGAGAGTTGAATTATACCCTCTTTCGGCCGTCCCGGAAAGGCATATTTGAGGGAGTTGGATACCAGTTCGTTTACGATGAGCCCGCAGGGAATCGCCTTGTCCACTCCTAAAGAGATTCCCCGGGCATGGACTTCGATCTCAACCCGGTCCTCGGAGGAGAGATGGATTTCGGCGAGGAAGGAAACCAGTTCTTCTATGTAGGACTGAAAATCGATTTCCGCGAGGTTTTCCGATTCATACAGCTGTTCGTGGATGAGGGACATCGAATACACGCGGTTTTGGCTTTCTTTGACCAACTCTACGTCCACCGGATGGCGCATCCTTCCCGACTGCAGGTTTAAAAGGCTCGAAATAATCTGCATATTGTTCTTTACCCGGTGATGGATTTCCTTGAGGAGCATTTCTTTCTCCTCGAGTGACTTGGCAAGCTTCTCCTCCGCCCGCCGGTACTCAGTCCTGTCGGTCCCGATAGAGAGAATTTCCGCCACATTGCCGTTTTCATCATAGATCGGTTTGTTCGACCACTGCATCCAAAAACGTTCTCCCTTTCGGTTCATCACTTCGTTTTGGTTGGATGCGTACTTTTCGGGGTCGGCCACAATATTTTTAAACATTTCTTTCAGGTCGCGGCCCTCGGAATCTTTTTCAGGGACGTTCAATCCGATAATCGGCTTGCCGATTGTTTCTTTTTCCGAATAGCCGAAAAACCGTTCCGCGTAGTCGTTGAAAAAAGTGTATCTGCCGTTTTTGTCCCAGCGGATGATAATGCTGTTGGCGTGGTCTACGAGGGTCCGGTATTCTTCGGCGGACTCTTCGATCTGTTTCTGCCTCGATTCGATTGTTTCGCCCATTTTCCTAAACGCTTTTACCACCGTTTCTATCTCGCTGTATGTGGTCTCCGGCAGCGGTGAGCGATAGTTCCCCCGGGCGATTTCCCGGGCCGCGCCGACAAGCCGGTTAAAAGGCGGAAGAATTTTTCTCCTGTTGTATACGGCGGACAGGATTGCGAATAACGCCGCTCCGGCTAAGGCGGAAAGGAATATAAAAACGATGATGCGCACCGGTCTAAGGGCGTCTCTCTTCGGCTGGGTCACGAGAAGGGTCCATCCGGTTTGCGGATGAATTCGGACCGTACCATACTTTTTTACCCCTTGGTATTCGTAGGTGATCATTTCTTTCTTCCCTGCCCGGGCCGCCTTGAAAAAATCGTTGTTTTTGACATTTACCCGTTCCGTTACGTATTCCCGGTTCGGGTGGGCGATTGCATACCCGTTTTCATCGACTATCGCGGCGTACAGGCTTTTTCCGGTCCGCACTTTTCCGGTAAGGGAGCTCAATTTGCGGAGACTGATAAACCCGGTAACCAGATATGTTCCATTGGAGAACGATATAGTAAGGACCGGTTCGCCGGTGCCGGGGACGAGAAAGGGCGAGGATATGCGGTGGCCTCTGTATGCGTCCGGCGGAAAAAAGTACATTTGCCTCGACATATCGTTCCCGAGGAGGGATTCATTGTAAGGGGCGACGGCCGCGAGCCTGCCGTTTTTTCCAATGACCTGAATAGAGGTAAAGGATTCAAACTGTTCAACCGCCTGCTCGATGTTGTACTGGAATCGGTGTTTGTTATTGATCGTGTCGATATCGCCGGCGAGATGTTGGAGCGTTTCGACGGAGTGATGAATAAAATCGTCTATTTCGGAGGAGAGGGCGCGGATAAGGAGCTCGCTTTTCTCGTTTATTCCCGAACGGACATAGTGGACCGAGATCAATATGCCGCTTATGCTTAA
>CAYWIK010000017.1:7585-20109 GCA_964458315.1 uncultured Spirochaetales bacterium
CGTTTATTCCCGAACGGACATAGTGGACCGAGATCAATATGCCGCTTATGCTTAAAATAAGCAGCGGAATAACGGCTATCATCAAATTGGTCCGTATGAACAGGGTTTTAAGACTTTTATGTTTTTTGCGCCCTGTGTCTTTTTCCACCATTGAAGGATTATACACCATAAAAGAGTAATTCGTAAATAGTTATAATATGGAGAAAATAGTTATGGGCGTTTTTGCCCAATCCACGGCCGCTGCAGGCCGGCTAAAACCTGGTGGGGGATGGCGCCGTTTTCTAATTCCTCCCCTGTTCCCGCGGCAACCATCAAGGTGAAATGTTCGGTGTACCCGCTTACGGTCCGGCTGTTTGTATCTGTATAACTTCCCTTCGGATTGATGGAAAAGAGTACGCGTCCTTTCATATTTTTCATTTTTACCGGGAGGGTTTCCACCGAATACTCCCCGATGGGGGGGAACAGAAGGGAGAAGGACGAATTACCTTTTGTGAACAAGAAACCGGTCCCCGAAAGGTCGTACACACCTTCTACGGCGGGAATGTTGACCCTGTAATACGACCCGTCGGGATAGGACCCCGAGCAGGCGACATGTTCATCATGATCGAGATAAAAAAGCGGTATTTCCATGGGGGCGTAGGATGTCAACACCATGGGTTCGTGAAAAACAGGATATTCGATATCCACGGAAATGAAGAGACAGGGAAACTCGCCGATGAACAGATAATCGGCCACCAGCCGGGAGCCGCCGAGGCTGAGGGGGGTCTCGAGCTGTAAGATTTCCCTCAAGCCCCGTATGTTTTCGTTTTCAAAGGAATATGCGCCGGCGTCGTCAAAGGTAAAACAGAGGTCGGAAGTGCACAGATAAGATTTGGCCGGTTCTCCCGCGAGAAATGCTCCCCGGGAGTTCAGGATATCGGTGAACCTTCCGTTGATAAATTGGGCTTCAAAGGTATGTTCCTTCAGAAGGACCGTACCGGGCATATCGGCAATGAGACTGCGTTCTACCGGCGTTTGCCGCGGACGCCGCGGCTCCTTCGATTCCGCGGCCTCGGAACGTTTGTGCAGAGCGTTTTTCCAGAGGATGGTTCGAATGATTGACTCTTTGGTCGAAAGATTTTCATTTTCCTTGAGGAGAAAACGTTTTTGCGCCCCCTCGGCCCTGGGAAAACGGTCTGCCGGACCGTGGTAATAAGACGGAAGGGGGAGGGGCGATCCCGGAATACGGCGGGTTGCAGAAATTTCCAAAATTTTTCCGTTATGATTCAACCGGCCGAGATTGTCCGGCGCCAGCCATTTACTGATCCGGACGAAATCGATTGCGTGTTTCGAGCTCAGACGAGAGACGGTTTCGAACAATTCGATTGCCCCTTCCTCTATGCTGCCTAAGGTGCAGTCAATAACCACCCCTAACTGCCCTATCTGTTTGCGAACCACTTTTTTTAAAATCCTGGGTATTAATGCCTCCGTAACGGGAAGGCGGAGAAGGGGAAGGGTACAGATATTTCCCTGATCGTAGATCTCGAGATCTTCGAGTTCTATTTTGTTTTCCTTAATTTCGCCCATTTGCAGGGGATATACGAGCCAGGTAATCTCTTTATCGGTGTAGAGATTTCTCGAAAACGTCCGGAGGAAATCCATTTGCGCCGGCATCATCAGGTCTCTTTCGCCCGGAATTACTTCATCAAAGCCGGAGCCCCAGGGGTTGCTTCGGGCCCACTCTATTTCTTTCCGGAGTTCATTTTCCGTGAGGAGACTGTGATACGCCCCGGCGAATCCCATGGGGATAATCATATCGAGCGATTCCTCCATCCGCCCCCGCAGCTCCCGGAAAACGAAATCTGCCTTTCCGCTTTCCGACGACAACAGGGGGAGACAGGGAAAATTCCAATGCACCGGCACGTCCCGGCCGAGCTCGGTTTCATTCAGCGTTTGCAGGATGGTATTGAAGTCGCGGTAGAGATTATCTTCCCTTTTCGCGGCTAATCTTACTATCAGGACCAATTCAAGGTCTTTTTTTGTAGTCACTTCCTATATTTCGACAAAAAATAGCATTTTTTTATTGATGTTCTTCAAAAGTATTTGTATCTTATCAATGAAAAAAAATCCAGTCTACAAATTTTAAATTATAAAATGAGAAGAGAGGTATAAAAATGGCAAAACAGCTGAAATTCGATGAAGATGCCAGAAGGGCTCTTTTCCAGGGAGTTCAAAAGCTTTCTAACGCTGTAAAGGTTACCCTGGGACCAAAAGGAAGGAACGTTCTTCTTGATAAGAAGTTCGGCGCTCCGACAGTTACGAAAGACGGCGTAAGCGTCGCCAAGGAAATCGAACTGGAAGACGAGTATGAGAACATGGGCGCCCAGCTCTTAAAAGAAGTCGCCACAAAGACGAATGACGTTGCCGGTGACGGAACAACGACCGCTACGGTCCTCGCGTACGCGATAATCAAAGAGGGACTGAAAAGCGTGGCCGCCGGGATCAATCCGATGGGCATCAAACGGGGCATCGATGCTGCCGTTGAGATCGCCGTAGACGAAATCGGAAAGCTGTCGAAAACGATCAAAGGGAAAGAGGAAATCGCCCAGGTTGCGTCCATTTCCGCCAACAATGATATGGAAATCGGTGAAGAAATCGCCGCTGCCATGGAAAAGGTCGGAAAAGACGGGGTCATTACGGTTGAAGAATCGAAAACCATCGAATCTACCACTGATTTCGTGGAAGGGATGCAGTTCGACCGGGGATATTTGTCTCCTTATTTCGCCACAAACCGCGAAAACATGACGGCTGTTCTCGAAGATCCGTATATCCTTATCCACGACAAAAAGATTTCGAGCATGAAAGATCTTCTGCCTGTTTTAGAAAAGGTCGCACAGGCGAGCAAGCCTCTGCTTATTATCTCGGAAGACGTGGAGGGAGAAGCTCTCGCTACTTTGGTCGTTAACACCCTGCGGGGGACGCTCAACGCGGTAGCCGTAAAAGCCCCCGGCTTCGGCGACAGAAGAAAAGCGATGCTCGAGGATATCGCTATTCTTACCGGCGGTCAGGTGATTTCGGAGGAATTAGGGCTCAAACTTGAAACCACGGAATTAAAGCAGCTCGGAACGGCGAAGTCGATCAAAGTTGAAAAGGAAAATACAACCATCATCAACGGCGGCGGCAAACAGCAGGACATTAAAGACCGGATCGGTCAGATCAAGGCGCAGATCGAAGACACCACGTCCGACTACGACAAGGAAAAACTGCAGGAGCGGCTTGCGAAACTCGCGGGCGGCGTAGCGGTGATCAATGTCGGCGCTGCAACCGAAGTCGAGCTCAAGGAAAAGAAACACCGCGTGGAAGACGCGCTTTCCGCTACCAGGGCGGCCATCGATGAGGGAATTATCCCCGGCGGCGGCGTTACCCTGATTCAGGCGGTCCAGGCCCTCGAAAAAGCAGGGACAGCGAACCTGGGCGAAGAAGAAAAAGTCGGGTTTAAAATCGTGAAACGGGCGTTGGAAGAACCGATCCGGCAGATTGCGGAAAACGCAGGTTTGGACGGATCGATTATCGCCGACAAGGCAAAGCACGAAAAGAAAGGAATCGGCTTCGACGCGGAAAAAATGGAGTGGACCGAACTGGTGAAGGTAGGAATTATCGATCCCGCGAAGGTAACCAGATCGGCCCTTCAGAATGCGGCTTCCATATCCGGCCTGCTCCTCACTACCGAATGTATCATTACCGAACTTCCGGAAGAGGATAAGGGTTCGCCGATGCCCGGAGGCGGAGGCGCTCCCGGAATGGGCGGCATGGGCGGAATGGGCGGCATGATGTAGGCCGGCTTTGACCGACATGAGATTATAATAAAAAACGATCAGCCCTTGCGCCCTGCGCGCAGGGGCTTTTCATTTCCATCGAAAGAAAACAGGGATCATATGAAAGAAAAAGATTTTGTTTTCACCATCGGGTATCAAGGAGACACGGCGCTCGTTGACGGGAAAGCGCAGAAACGATACCGGGGAGAGTCGGTAGAGGAACTTTTAGAGAGCGGGATGTATAAAGCCGCATTTTGTAAAGCCCTCTATCATGAAGATACGGAACTCCAGGAAAGGGTGCTTCGCGAATATAACGAAAAAAGCGGAGCGGATTACGCGTCCGTCGAGAGCCTGAAACGGCTTTTCGGCGTGTTCGGTATTCCTGAAGAAGTTTCCAAAGTTACGGTTGTATAGCTCCTTGACCTGCTCTTTTATGTATGATAGTTTTCTCTAATTACAAATAGGAAGGGTGATTTACTTTATGAACAGTGTATTAGCAAAATTAGCAGATTTACCATTACTCTTAGGCGCTCCCGCGGCAGGCGGGGGAGGTCAATCCGGAGGAAGCGGACAGCTTGTTACCACCTTCATTACTTTCGGACTGGTCATTGTTATTTTTTATTTTCTGATCATCAGACCGCAAAACAAGAAGAAGAAAGAAACCCAGAATATGCTCAGTTCTCTTCGAAAAAACGATAAGGTTGCGACCATCGGCGGAATCCGGGGGGTCGTTCTTTCAGTGAAAGAGAATACGGTTGTGGTCAAGGTCGACGAGAACACAAAGCTCGAATTTTCTAAAAATGCAATTTCTAATGTGCTCGAGAGAAGGGACGAAGAACAGGATACTCCGCAGATTGACGAGGGAAAGAGTTCGTAACGTATAAGGGTTTAGCCGGCAGCAGACCGGAACTCCGAAGACAGTTAATAAACGAATAAACATCCTAACACCGGAGAAAAAATAGTATGAGCAAACGCATAAGACTTTTTATAGTGCTTGTTGTACTCGCTGCCTGCGGAATCTTCTTGTATCCGACGATCCAGTGGTATTTCCGGACCTCCGAGCAAAAGAAGGAGCTTGCCGCTTCTTCCAAGCAATACATCAGAGACTACGCGCAGCGTCAGGCGGCGGAGAAACTGGAGAGATTGAAACAGCTTGCCGCGGAAGAAGATGAAGCGGAGGTCCCTAAAGAGTTCGATTTTCTCATCAAACGGGCGGAAGAAAACTATAAGATTCAGGAAAAGCGGGTCCCGTCCAGCTGGTCCGTACAGAATGTTTTTAAAAGTTTCCCAAACGAGGAAGCGGTTTTCGATTTCCTCGAAGAACACTACCGGGGACAGGTGCTTGTAATCAAGGAAAAGCAGGAAAAGATTATGCAGCTCGGTCTGGATCTGTCCGGCGGTATGAGTATTCTCCTTGAAGCCGATATGGAGAGCCTCGCGGAACGGCTCGGGCATGAACCTACGGCTGAAGACCGGCGGCAGGCTGTCGACCGCGCTATCGAGATCCTCAACAACCGTATTGATAAATTCGGCGTAACAGAACCTGAACTGCGAAGACAGGGCACGGACCAGATCGCCATCGAAATTCCGGGGGCCGCGGACCCGGAGCGGATTAATTCTTACCTGATGGGAAAGGGAAGGTTGAACTTTCATATCGTAGATGACGAGGTCACCGCGCAGCTGCAGGAGTATATTGCGCGGAATCCGCAGGATTTTGCCGGGTCGGAAGAAGATGTTCCCCGCCCCGATTTTATCGAAGCAGGTACGAGTATATACGGTTTTTATACAAAAGACGCCTACGGGATCGACCAAAGGGAACGGTTTATCGTGGTCAATGACGAGGCGGGTCTCGACGGTACCCATATACAGGACGCGCAGGTGGGAAACGATCCCATTACCGGCCGGCCGGTCATCAATTTTACGCTCGACCGGGAGGGCGGGGAAATATTTTTCAAACTCACCTCCGATAATGTCGGAAACACCTTAGCCATTGTTTTAGATGATAAGGTCAAGGCAGGGGCGCGGATTTCCGAACCAATTCGGGAATCGGTACGGATGACCGGATTCGAACGGCAGGAAGCTTCGGACCTCGCGCTGGTCCTGCGGACCGCCGCCATGCCGGTGGATTTACGGGTCGTAAACCAGCAGGCGGTCGGAGCGTCCCTCGGGGAAGATTCGATCCGCATCGGGCTTCGGGCCATTGCCCTCGGCTTTATTTTGGTCATCATCTTTATGCTTGTCTACTACAAAGGAGCGGGAATCGTCGCTGTGTTGGCACTGGTGATGAACCTCTTTATCATTGTTTCGATCCTATCGGCATTCAATTTGACCCTTACCTTGACAAGCATCGCGGGAATCATTCTCACCGTCGGTATGGCGGTGGACGCGAATGTCATTGTGTTCGAACGCATAAAGGAGGAGTACCGGCTCGGCAAATCCCCGCAGGCTGCTGAAAAGGCGGGATTTAAAAAGGCGTTTTGGACGATTGTTGATGCGAATATTACTACCTTTATCGCGGCAATCTTCCTTTCCCAGCTCGGCAGCGGACCGGTGCAAGGATTCGCGTATACCCTTGCGGTTGGAATCTTGTCCTCCATGTTCACGGCCTTGTTCCTGTCACGGCTCATATTCGATTTCAGCACCGAAACCTTGAAAGTGAAAAAACTCAGCATCTCCTGGAGGAGAGTGAAATGAATCGGGTATTAAGATTTTCCAAGCTACGCTATATCGGCCTCGTTATATCCATCATTCTCCTTGCGGGAGGAATCAGCGGGACCTTTCTACGGGGGGGCTTTAACTTCGGTATCGACTTCCTCGCCGGAATCAATATGAGAGTCCAGGTAGCCCCGGCGGCCCTCTCGGTCACCTACGACGGGCCCGGCAGCGCGGAGATGGACATCGGCCGGCAGACTGTCAGCCTCGTTATAGACAACGGGGAGCGGCTGCGGTACAGCTTCCCGTTATCCGTCTATTCCTCGATCGGTTCCGTGGCCAACGGCCTGAACAGAATTGAAGGGATAAACGCGGTCATCCCGGAGGGTGTTTCCCCGGGTGCCGGCTCCGAGCGGATCGTCGGCTTCAATAACCCGGCGGAGCTTGGGGAAGAGCCGGTGCATGTAAACGTCCAAGTCGCCTCCGCCGAGAATGCATACGCAACGATTGAAGATGTACGGACGGCGCTTCAGCCCCTCGAAAATATGCGTTTACAGAGTGTTGGGGACGCGGAACAGCAGGAATACATCATCCGAGTGGAAGATCCGGGAACGGACAAAAACTTCAACGAGACCATGTCCGGCCGTATCGAGGAGCTGCTGGGAGCACGATTCGGTACTGAAGAAATCATCGTAAAGCAGAGCGACTATGTGGGGCCCCGGTTCTCGAGAAACCTCGGGTCCCAGGTAATTTATCTTACGGCGCTGGCAATGGCGCTGATCCTTGCCTATGTCTGGTTTCGTTTCAAGCTTCCCTACGCCGTCAGTTCGATCATCGCTTTGGCCCATGACGTGCTCATTATGCTCGGCTTTATCGGCGCTCTGCAGCTGGAAATTTCCACCGCGACCATCGCGGCGGTTCTCACCATCATCGGATATTCTTTGAACGATACCATCGTTATCTTCGACCGGGTGCGGGAGAACGCGGGAATTATCAAGGACGCGGATTTCAAAACCGTTGTCGATACGAGTATTACCCAGAGCTTGAGCAGGACCCTCATTACTTCATTGACGACCCTGCTCGCCGTGTCCGCGATCTATATTTTCGGCGCCGGGGCGATCAAAGATTTCGCCCTCAACTTGATGGTCGGTGTGGTCATCGGTACCTATTCATCTATGTTTGTCGCGACTCCGGTCCTTTCCGGCTGGATCAACCGCCGGAACCGCCGCCGCAAGATCAAAGAGGCGCAGAAATATGGGGGGAAGATCCCCGAGGCGGTGAAGGAAAAGAAGAAGCCGCCGGCCGCAGAGGCCGAAGCCGAGAGCGGAACCGCGGACGAGACGAAGTCGGCCGAACAAAAGCCGTCCGGAGAACCGCCGACGGCTCCGAAGCCGGTCGAACGGAAAGAGCGCGGAAAAAAACGTACGAAGAAAAAGAAAAAGAAGAAGTAAAGCCTGCGGCGACCGTCTCCTAAAACCTCTTACCGTGGATCTTAAGCAGGTTGAACTGGCCGATGTGGCTTACGAGCATCACCGCCATGACTCCGGCCGCCGTAGGGTCGGCAATGACCAAATCGGAAGCGGCGGGTACGGTGCCGGCCATGCTCAAAGCAATGACCGGAATCCCGTAAACCGTCCGAAGCTCCTGTACCGCTTCGGTAATCTTTCCTCCCATAAGCGATCCGGCAAGCACCAGTATCGCGGCCCGGTGGAGTCTGCCCACCGCCCGCACCGCCTGGGCTATTTCGTCCTCTCCGACAATCGCGGATGTATCGACCGAGATGGTCTCCCCCCGGATATTGTGCCGGTCTGCTTCCGCAATGGCCCCGGATGCGACCTGCGCCACCTGCGCGCCCCCGCCTACCACGATTACCCGTTTGCCCCAGGTCTTTAAGTAGGTCGGCCGGACCACAACCGACCTGACCGAAGGTATTTCCGAAATGCCTTTCAGCATCCGGTCGTGCTCAATGTCCCGGTCGACCTGGATGAGGGTCTTTACATCCCCCGTATGCTCCACCCAGGACTGTACATATACAAGGCTGCACTCAAGGGAAGAAACAAAAGCGGAGATATCGCTGATCAGTCCCAGCCGGTCGCTGGAGAGAATCTCGAGGGCGAGTCCGGGGATTCTCTCTTTCGCGGCATGCTCTTTTATCCATGTGTATCGTTCTTTTAAAACATTGGGAATCGATGGTGCCATACCGTTACTATATCCATTTTTGATTGCTTTTTAAAGCTAATTGTTTTATTGTTTTTACGGTTTGTATGAAACATGTAAAATCGCTTGCCCTTTTCATTTTCTTTTTTAGCCTCGCCGCAATCCTCCTCGATCATATCGAGGTTTTTAAACCCCTGTTTGCCGCCGCCGGGTTGTATATCCTCGGCGCCGTTGCGCTTGGGGGCCTGTTCGATTTTTTTCTCCCTTTCTTTCGTACGGAATATAAACGGATTTACTTAAAACGAAACATCCTGCCTCTTGTGCTCATGGCGGCATTTATCGTCCTGTTTTTCCTGAAGATTGTTCTTCCGGCAAACTATGGGAAATTTTTTACCGATATATTGCCCTTTCTATCGGTCGTTTATTCTATTTTAATTTTTTCCGAGCTCAATTCCAGGCTAAAACGAATGGACCTGTTCCTTCAAGAACTCTTCGCCCATCCCGCCCGGACTATTCTCTTAAGCTTTCTTTTTGTGATTATCCTCGGCACGATACTTCTGCAGCTGCCGATTGCAACGGTTGATAATCTCGGCCTGCCGCTGATCGACGCTCTTTTTACCTCGACCAGCGCGGTCTGTGTGACCGGACTTATTGTCGTGGATACGGCAACGGTATTCACCCTGTTCGGGCACTTAGTGATCCTGGCCCTGATCCAGATCGGGGGCTTGAGCATCATCATCCTTTCGTTTTTCGTGATATTCCTTCTTCGAAAAAGGGTGTCTCTTGAAGGAAAACTCCTCATCTCCTACATGCTGAGCGAGGACGACCTCGGTTCTTTAAGCGGCAGCCTCAAACGGATCATTATCATTACATTCCTCTTCGAAACCCTGGGGGCGGCCCTGCTGTTTGCACGGTTTTACCCGGAATTTCACGATTTTCCAAAGGCGTTGATTTTTTCCGTTTTTCACGCCGTCTCGGCTTTCTGCAACGCGGGATTTGCTCTCTTTACAACGAGCCTGGAAGGGTACGTTTCGGACCCCTTCGTTTGCCTGACCGTTGCGGTCCTCATTATCTGCGGAGGACTCAGTTTTGCGGTTTTCAGCAACCTTTTTGATACGGTCAAGGGAAAATACCGCAGCCTGTTCAAAAAAGAGCGGCTGTTTGTGAGAAAAATGAGCCTCAATACAAAGATTGTCCTGGGGGTGAGCGGAGCGCTTATCGTTTTAGGAACACTTTTAATCTATGCTCTCGAACACGGCGGAACACTTTCCCGGCTTGATACGGGAACCCAATACCTTGCGGCTTTCTTTCAATCCGTTACCTTGCGGACGGCCGGCTTCAATACAATACCAATCGGCGCACTGGGGACCGCCGCGCTTCTTGTTATGATTGCTTTCATGTTCATCGGCGGCGCCTCCGGTTCAACCGCCGGAGGAATAAAGGTTAATACTTTCGCCATCGTGCTGGTATATGTAAAATCCGCCGTCCGGAAAGAGCAGAAAGTGGTCCTTTTCCGGCATTCAATTTCCAAGGAATACGTGCTCCGGGGAATTCTGATTGTTTTGTTCGGGCTGGTGTCAATATTTTTCGGAACGGTTGTCCTGTCAATTTCCGAAAGCGGTCCTCTCGAGGAGATGCTTTTTGAAGCGGTTTCCGCTTTCGGGACCGTGGGGCTTTCAACCGGTGTAACGGGATCGCTGACGGTTATAGGAAAAATTGTTATTATTGTCCTGATGTTCATCGGCAGGACTGGTCCGCTTACCATCCTTGCCGCGATGGGTGAACGGGAGAAGAAAATTCAGTATGAATATCCCTACGGCGATATTCTGATTGGTTAAGGAGTAATCGATGGAGAAAGAACGGGTATTTGCCGTTGTCGGGCTCGGGACTTTCGGAATGGAAGTCGCGAATGTCCTTGCGGGAAAAGGCGGGAAGGTAATTGCCCTCGACAATCAGGAAAACCTTATTGAAAAAGTAAAAGACAATGTGACACAGGCAATTCTCGTGGATTCCACCGATGCCGAATCCTTGAAAAATGTTCCCCTCGCGGACGTCGACGTCGCGGTGATTGCCATGGGAGAGAATATCGAGGCGAGTATTTTGACTACGGTTTTGCTTAGGCAAATCGGGGTGCCCTATATCGTTGCCCGGGCGGTGACCACGACCCACGAGCATGTCCTCAAACAGGTGGGCGCCAACGAAGTGGTGAATATCGAGATTGCGGAAGGCAGAAGGATCGCTTCGGAGCTCATATCTCCGAGTATTTTAGACAGGATTCCCATCGATAAAAATGTAAGCATTGCCGAGGTCCTGCTGCCCGAATCGTTCGCCGATAAAAGCCTCAAGCAGCTCGACCTTCGGAACAAATACCGGGTAAACGTGGTTACGGTAAAGCGGACCACCATGTCGGTAGACGAGATGGGGAATCCGGTCAAAGAGGAGGAGATCATTTTCCCCGGCCCCGACGAGGTCATGGAGCGTTCGGATGTTATTATGGTAGTCGGGGGAAACGAGGACATCGAGGTGTTGAAGGAGTTCTAAACGATGGTAGTACAGACCAGACGGTCCCAGGCAATTCTTCTTATTCTTTCCGTTGTTTTCTGTCTCGCTCTCGGAAGTATCGGTTATATCTATATTGGAAACTCCCCCGGGTTCGCCTGGAGTGAAGCAAAAAAATACAGTGAAATCGTACTGTTTTTATCAATCATTTTTTCGATTCTCCTTGCGGCGGTTTCCGCGGCGGTGTTCCTTCGGAATAAAAATATTTTAAAAGAGTTGGATAAAGTTGTGGAGATGAGCCTGTATTCGAATTTTTCTCCCGTGGAAAGTCTCAGAAAATTATCGCTTATAGGAGAAAAAATCGAACATATATACCGGAATGTGAGTACGGTTAATGAAAAACGGTTGTTAAAAATCAGCGCAATGCATAATTTGAACGGGTTTCTATTGGAAAACCTCTCCCTCCCCGTTATAGTTACCGACGTGCGGGGAGTGATTGTGTCCGTTTCGCGGCAGGCACGTGACCGTGCGGGGGACCGGCAAATTTCACCGGGGGAATACATTACAAACGTCTATACCGAGCTCAATTTTCAGGATGTCCTGGAAACGTTGAACCATGGCCGTTCATTTACGGAGGCGCGGGCGGAAAAAGAAGATTTCCGATTTTATCCCGTCCGCAACCGGGAGAGCAATATTGCATACATCGTATCTGTTTTAGGCGGGGCGCGTGTCTATACGATGGACCAAGCTGTTCCGAAACCGCAGCAGCCGAAAAAGAAAAAAGTTAAATACGGCCTTTTATCAAGGCTCCGCGGGCGGAAAGGATTATAAATGAAAAGAAATCTGGAACGGATACGGGAAAAACAGGCGTTCATCTGCGATATGGACGGAGTCCTCTATCACGGAAACAGGCTCCTTTCCGGTGTGAGCGATTTTGTGGCGTGGCTCAAGCGGGAAGATAAAAAGTACCTTTTTCTTACCAACAGCAGTGAGCGCTCACCGATGGAACTGCGCCAGAAATTAGGCCGCCTCGGCATCGATGTGGAGGCCGAGCATTTTTACACCAGCGCCCTGGCGACCGCGGCCTTTTTAGCGAGTCAGCAGCCCGGCGGGAGCGCCTACGTCATCGGCGAAGCGGGGCTCATAAACGCTCTCTACAATGCCGGGCTTACCATGAACGACGTCAATCCCAATTACGTGGTGGTAGGGGAGTCCCGCTCCTACAATCTTGAAACCCTCGAGCACGCGGTAAACCTGGTCTTAGGCGGCGCGAAGCTGATCGGCACTAATCCGGACCTGACCGGACCGGTGGAAGCCGGTGTTACCCCGGCAACCGGGGCCCTTATCTCCCCGATCGAGCTCAGCACCGGAAGCAGGGCCTATTTTGTCGGCAAACCGAACCCGCTTATGATGCGGCATGCA
>CAYWIK010000017.1:20209-35980 GCA_964458315.1 uncultured Spirochaetales bacterium
CGGAAGCAGGGCCTATTTTGTCGGCAAACCGAACCCGCTTATGATGCGGCATGCATTAAAGAGGCTTAAAACAAAGCGGGAGGAAACGATTATCATCGGCGACCGCATGGATACTGATATCATTGCCGGTATTGAAGCGGAGATCGAAACGGTTTTGGTCTTGAGCGGCGTCACGTCCCGGGCGGAAATGAAGAAATTCGCCTACAAACCTCATTTTATCCTCGAAGGGGTAAAGGATATTCCATGACCTTATTCTACCGCGAATTTGGAAATGAAAGCGGGGGCGTCCTTGCCGTTTTACATGGACTGCTCGGTTCGGGGGAGAATTGGAACGGCCCGGCCAAGAAACTCAGCCGTTCCTTCAATGTAGTCACCCTCGATCTCAGAAATCACGGAAGATCATTTCATGCGGCAAAAATGGATTATCCGACCATGGCCGAAGATGTTTACGAGACCCTCTCTTCCCTTCGGCCCGGGCCGTGGCGGGTCCTCGGACACTCCATGGGAGGGAAAGTCGCGATGAAACTGGCCCTGTCCCGCCCCGAGTCGGTGGAAAAACTGATCGTCCTGGACATCGCACCGTTTCGGTACAAACCGATTTATGGAAATCTGTTCGCGCACTTGCAGCAAATCGACCCGTCCACGATCCGTTCCCGCGGCGACGCGGACATAAAACTTCAACCATATGTGAGGGACCGTCGGGTTCGGCATTTTCTTTTGAAGAATTTGGTGCGGAACCCCGACGGCAGCTATTCCTGGCGGGTAAACATCGATGCTCTCAAAGAGAACTACCGTAACATCTGGGCGGGCATCGAGGACGAACGCAGATACGACGGTCCTACCCTCTTTATCGAAGGCGAGCGCTCCGAAGCGGGTATTTCCGGCCGTTTTGATGAAATCAGGCAGTGGTTCCCCAACGCGGTACTGGAAAGGATCCCCAAAGCGGGACACTGGGTACATTCGGAGAACCCCGAGGCCTTTCTTTCCGCTGTGACCCGTTTTCTCGACGGTTAGAAAGGCGCGGGCTGCCGCTTTCTTACAACAGCGCTTTTTCCAGTTCTCCAACGAGAACGGCAAACCGTTCCAAAGCTGACGCGACCGGCTCGGGGGTCCGCATGTCAACGCCGGCGAGTTCAAGCGATTCGAGAGGATAGCGGGACCCGCCGGACCGTAAGAACCGGAGATAGCGTTCCTTTTCTTTTCCCTCTCCGTTCAGAAGGTTCTGCGCGAGGACGATTGCCGCGGAAAGCCCGGTGGCGTATTTGTATACGTAAAATGCCCGATAGAAATGGGGAATTCGAAGCGCCTCGAGATCGCTCGATTCCTCCAGGGCCATCTCGTTACCGAAATATGCGGTAAGCAGGCCGCGGTACAGCTGCCGGACCGATTCCACGGTAAGGGGGTCTCCGCCTTCGACCAGGGAATGCGCTTTATGCTCGAACTCCGCAAACATGGTCTGCCTTACAATCGTCGCGATAATGTCGTCTACTTCTTTTCCGATGAGGTAGAGCCGCATTTCCTCCGAATCCGCGTTTTTTTTCATGTAATCGGCTAAAAGCTGTTCGTTCACCGTGGAGGCGACTTCTGCTTCGAATATGGTGTAACTGTAGTGCTGAAATGGGTTGCTCCGGGCGCTGTAAAAGGAGTGCATTGAATGGCCGGCCTCATGGGCGAGGGTAAAAAGATTTCTCATAACCTCGGGCTTGTAGTTTAAGAGGATGTACGGATCTCCCGCGTAGGAGCCCGCGGAAAACGCGCCGGACCGCTTCCCCTTGTTTTCGTACCGGTCCACCCACCTGCCGAGGAGTCCCTGTTTAAGGTTCGATGTGTACTCCTCGCCAAGAGGCGAAAGGGCTTCGTCCACCAGGTCAACCGCCTCTTCGTAAGGATAATTAACCTTGATATTTTTTACCAACGGAACATAAACGTCATAGTGCCTTAGCGGTTCGACATTGAGCGCTTTTTTCCGCAGCCGGTAATAGCGGTGGAGGGTATCGAACTTGGCGTGTACTTGTTCGATAAGCTGGTCGTACATGCTCTCCGGAACTTGGTCGGGAAACAGGGCCATTGCCCGCGCCGACGGGTACTGCCGCACTCGGGCCTGGTAGATGTCTAAGTGGACGCTTCCCGCGTAAAGGGCCGCAAGAGTATTTTTGTGTCCGTCGAACACGCCGTAGAACTGATTATATGCCCGCTCCCGCACCCCCCGGTCCGGATGGATCATAAAAAAGCTGAAACTCCCCTGGCTCAACGGCTTTACCCCTTCCGGAGTTTCTACCGTTCCGAAATCGAGATCCACGTCGCTTAAGGCGGAAAACGCATTGCCCGCCGTTTGATTGGCCTCGATCTGCATGGCTAAAATCCGCTCTTCCCTTTCGGGAAGGGTGTGGGGCTTGAACCGCAGGATTTTCCGCAGGTGGACCCGAAACTCCTCGAGGTCCGGGCTTTCGAGAAACCTTTCCATCGTATCGTCCGGAATGGACAGAAGCTCGGGACGGACAAAACTGCCCGCGGTTTCGGCCTTGCTCGCCGCCTGCATGTAGCGGGCAATTTTCGCCTGGTGGGAACTGTCTCCGCCGTTCTCCGAATAGCGGAGCTGGGCATAATACCCGAGGCGCTCTTCGAGGATTCCCGCTTCGTTCATGAAATCGAGAAACGCGCGCAGTTGTCCCGCGCTTTCCCCGAGGGTCCCCTTGTATGATTCGATTTTCGGAATCATGGCCTCGAATTCGGCAAGCCCCTTCTCCCATGCGGTGTCGTTTATAAAAAGCTTGGAAAGGTCCCATGTGTCTTCGACTGCAAGTTCGCTTCGTTCGGGGATTTTTTCTTCAGCGCTCATTTCTTTTCCTTTTCCTTCTCCTTTTCAGGCGCCGTTGCTTCTAAAAAATTTATAATACCGTCCCGTATCGGCTCGTTGAGTTCGAACTCCTTCTTTCCCCCCATACCGGAGACGACGGCTTTTATATCGGTCCGATAGGCAATATCGTCAAGGAGCCTTCTGCTTACTTTAAAGACCACCCATTCCTCTACTTTCCTGTCCGGGGCGTTTAGCCTTCGCTTCTTTGCCTCTTTAAACTCGAGCGCCAAGTCGTCTCCGGCGAGTTTAAGCGTGTCGAGATAGAGCCATTTCTCTCCAAGATAGTCGACAATAATAAAATAGTCGGTACCGGCCTCGGAACGGTCCGCCCGGAAAGTAACTCTCCATTTTGTAAAGTATTTGCTGATCGGGATAGGGAGTTCATATCTCGTTATTCCTTCTCTGACCATATACCGGGTCCGTACTTCGTAGTAAGAAACGGTTGTACATGAGAATATTACGAAGAGCAGCAAAAGAAGAGATAAAAAGAATAGGTATTTTTTCATATCGTTCCTCCAGAAGTTGATGATAGAAAATATAACACATTAAATCAATTGACGGGTTTAGCTATTCCCCCTATGATTGTAAATACATCATCGAAACTGTAAGGGAAAAGGAATGGAAATTCGATACTGGAACAACGAAGTTGAAAACTGCAGCAGAGAAGATCTGGCCGGCCGGCAGCTTGCCCGGCTCCGGGCGACGGTGGAACATGCCCTCCGAACATCACTCTACCGGCGGCGGCTGAACGAATCGGGCATCAATTCCGGATCCGACATTACTTCCCTCGACGATCTCAGGCGGCTCCCCTTCACGAGCAAGAACGATCTCCGCGATTCCTTCCCCTACGGCGTACTTTCCGTGCCCCTCGAGCAGGTAGTCCGCCTGCATGCTTCCAGCGGGACCACCGGCACCCCTACGGTCATTTACCATACCAAGGAAGACCTGGCCGACTGGACCGAGCTCTCGGCCCGCTCCATGATGTGCGCCGGTGTTACGCAGGCTGATATTTTTCAAAACATGATGACCTACGGGCTGTTTACCGGCGGCCTGGGACTCCACTATGGAGGGGAACGCCTTGGCGCGCTGGTCATTCCCGCAAGCGCGGGCAATACCAGACGGCAGTTTAAACTAATGAAAGATTTTGCCGCTACGGTGGTCCACGCGACCCCGAGTTATCTGCTCCACCTGTATGCGAAAATGGAGGAGGAGGGGGTCCTTCGAAGGGACCTCAAGCTGCAGCGGGCCCTGGTCGGGGCGGAACCGCATTCAGAGAACATCCGGATGAAGATCGAAGAGCTCTGGTCTATCGACGTATACAACTCCTACGGGCTAAGCGAAATGAACGGACCGGGAGTGGCCTTTGAGTGCCTCTACAAATCCGGCATGCATGTGTGGGAAGATTCATTTCTTTTCGAGGTCATCGATCCGGAGTCCCTGGAACCGGTAGAGGAGGGAGAGGAAGGCGAATTAGTGTTCACGACTCTGAAGCGGACCGCCACGCCCCTCCTGCGGTACCGGACAAGGGACCTGTCATCGGTCGTTCCCGGACCGTGCTCCTGCGGCAGGACCCACCGGAGAATTGCGCGGATCAAGGGCCGGACCGACGATATGCTCATTATCAACGGTGTCAATGTGTTCCCGTCGCAAATCGAAGAAGTGATCATGAAGATACCGGAAGTGGGGACCAATTATCAAATTGTTGTGGAAAAGTCAGGCGCTTTAGACAAGCTTACGGTAAAGACCGAAGTGGGCGCCGAGATATTCAGCGACGACACCAGGGACTTGAATGCAATACGAGAGCGAATCAAACACCATTTGAAAGCCTCGATCACCATCTCGCCGACCGTCGAGCTTCACGAGCCGGGCATGCTCCCGGTCCATGAAGGCAAGGCGAAGCGGGTATTTGATATACGGGAGTAAATATGAGTATTAAAGGAAAAATTCTTTTGATTTTTATCGCGGGGATCCTTGTTTTTGCGGCTGTCACGATCTATTTCTACATCAACGACATGGGCCGGACCATCGAACGGACTATCGAGGAGAAGAGCCGCGCCATCATGCTTACGGCGGAGGCCACGAGGGAAGAAATGGCGGACAAAATCGAGCTGGGGGTCATCCGCTCTTTCGATGAGTTGACCGCAGAGGGAGACCGTGAAAAGATTTTGAGCGCCGTTCCGATTATTACGGCAATGAATGTAGCGGCGAAGAACGCGGAGGAAGGGGGATATCAGCTGCGGGTGCCTAAGGTGAGCCCCCGGAACCCCGACAACGAGCCGGATGAGCTCGAGCTCGAGGTGTTGAGTGAGTTCAAGGAAAAAAACATAGACGAGAAGCTTATTGCGGAGAAACATCAAATCAGGGTTTTTCGTCCGATTAGGCTTTCGGAAGAGTGTATGCTTTGTCACGGCGACCCGAAAGGATCTCCGGACCCCATCGGCGGGACCAAAGAAGGATGGAAGGTCGGGGAAATTCACGGCGCTTTCGAAGTGATCAGCTCCCTCGACACCGCCGCCAGGGAAGAGCGGATGGCAATTATAAAAATCGTCGCCGTTACCCTCGGGGTGCTTTTGGTGGTCGGATTTATTCTCTGGATCGTGATTGGATTTATAACAAAACCGCTGACCGACTATATCGGGAACTTCAAGGAGGCGGCCACCGGAAACCTGACCGTCCGGGCCCACGCAAAGAACACAGACGAGATAGGAGTGCTTTCGAACTATTTCAACGATTTTATCGCTTCTCTTCGTGACATGATCGTAAAGGTGAAGCAGGTGACCGACCGGACCCAGGGGGTCAGTTCCGACTTGGCCGCCACTTCGGAAGAGACCGCCTCCGCGTTAGTCGAGATGAAAAGCAATACGGAAAATATGAAGAACAAAATCGTCCATCTCGACGAAGAAGTGAGCGCTTCGACCCAGGCCTCACACGCGGTAAAAGAATATATTACCGGCGTCGGCGAGCTGATATCGTCTCAGGCGGCGGCCATCGATGAATCTTCCGCCTCGATCGAAGAGATTTCCTCATCAATCAACAATATCGCAAAGGCGGCGGAGGAAAAGCTTAAAATCGCGAACGAACTCGAAAAAACCGCTCTTTCCGGCGAGGAGGAAATGCAGGAAACGGTCAAGATTATCAAAAAAGTTGCGGAATCCGCCAACGTGATTATGGACAGCATCAACGTCATTCAGAACATCGCCTCCCAGACCAACCTTCTGGCAATGAACGCCGCCATTGAAGCGGCCCACGCGGGCGAAGCCGGCAAAGGGTTTGCCGTTGTCGCGGACGAGATACGGAAACTTGCCGAATCGAGCAGCGACAGCGCAAAGGTGATTACCCAGTCGCTGAAAGAGGTGACCGAATATATTCGGGTTTCCGAAGAGTCGACCGAAAAATCCGGGAAGGCATTTAACGGCATTGTGGGCAGCGTGAAAAACGTCGCCTCCGCCATGGAAGAGATGAAATACGCCACGGACGAGCTTTCCACCGGCAGCAGCCAGATTGTGGAAGCACTCTCCTCGCTGATCGATATTTCCGAACAAGTGAAAGAGTCTTACGGAGAGATGGATGAGAAGATGGAGGAGATTACCCAATCGATGAACGAGCTGAGCGGCATCTCCAAGGACACGAAAAACGGCATGGAAGAAGTTTCTATCGGAATCAACGAGATACACGAGGCCGCGCAGATTATCTCCGATTCAGGCACCCGAAACTCCGAAAACGTAGAGCAGCTAGAAGATCTTATTTCTGCGTTCAAGGTGGAAGAAAGCGAGGAACAGGATAATGGAGAACAGGATGATTTGGAACAGTGATATCGAACAAAAGGAACGAAAAGCGCTGCAGGAGATGCAGCTTGCATCTTTGCAGAATGTATTGCGGCGGGTGTACGAGCGGGTCCCGTTCTATCGGAAGAAATTTTCCGAAGCCGGGGTAACCCCAGATGATATACGAAGCCTCGCGGACATAAAAAAACTTCCCTTTACGACAAAAGATGAAATGCGGGAAACCTATCCGTACGGCCTTCTGGCCGTACCTGAGTCGGAAATCGTCGAGGTGCACACCTCTTCCGGAACCACCGGTACGCCGGTCGTGGATGCGTATACGGCGAAAGACATCGAGACCTGGGGCGAAGGCATGGCCCGCACCCTCTGCATGGCAGGCGCGGGACCCGGGGACGTGGTGCAGAACGCCTACGGTTACGGACTTTTTACCGGCGGGCTGGGGGTCCATTACGGCGCGCGGAAGATCGGGGCAAATGTTATTCCCATTTCGGCGGGAAACACCAAGCGGCAGCTCATGATTATGCGGGATTTCGGGACAACCCTGTTGACCTGTACCCCTTCTTACGCGCTCTTTCTCGCGGAAGAGGCCCATGAGGAGGGCATTGACATAAAAAAACTGCCGGTCAAGGCGGGATGTTTCGGGGCCGAACCGTGGAGTGAAAGCATGCGGGTGGAGATCGAAGCGAATCTCAACCTTCAGGCTTACGATATTTACGGTCTTACGGAAATTATCGGACCCGGAGTTTCTTCCGAATGTTCAGCGAAAGACGGTCTTCACATAAACGAAGATCTCTTCTATCCCGAAATCATCGACCCGGTTACCGAAGAACCCCTTCCGGAAGGGGAAAAGGGAGAACTGGTTTTTACTACCCTGACCAAAGAGGGGACGCCGATTATTCGTTTCAGGACCCGGGACATCACCTATCTCTTTCGGGACCCTTGCCCCTGCGGGAGAACCACCGTACGGATGCACCGTCTCTTAGGCCGGACCGACGATATGCTGATTATACGCGGTGTCAATGTCTTTCCGTCCCAGATCGAGCATGTCCTGATGCGGATCGAAGAGACGGAACCGCACTATCAGATACTTGTTGACCGCGGGGCGACCCATCTCGATGAAGTGGAAATACAAGTGGAGGTGGGCAAAGATATCTTCTCCGACGAAACAAAGGACCTGGAACAAATACGCGCCCGCATCAATTCCGAAATTCGGAGCGAGCTGGGAATAAGCGCGAGAATCAAACTCGTAGAACCTAAATCGATCGAACGGAGTATCGGCAAGGCGAAACGTGTTGTAGACAAAAGGACCATATAGATTTAGAAAGATATAAAGGGGGGAACCATGACGGTGCACCAAATTTCCGTATTTCTCGAGAATAAATCCGGCCGGCTGGCGGAAGTTACCATGCTTCTCGGTAAGGGCGGGGTCAACCTTCGCGCTATTACGATCGCGGACACGGCGGATTTCGGTATTCTGCGGCTTATCGTCGACGATCAGGACAAGGCCTTAAAACTTCTCCGTGACGCCGGTTTTACTGCAAAGGTAACCGAAGTATACGCTATCGAGATCGAAGACAAACCGGGAGGGCTTGCCCGGGTCATGCAGACTTTCGAAGAGAACAACCTAAATATTGAGTATCTCTACGCTACCCTCGAGAAGAACAAGGACCATGCCATTGTCATATTCCGGGTTGAAGACCTGGAAAAGGCCGGGAAAATTATTGAAGAAAACAACCTGCAGACCCTTGCAGGTTTTTAAAACTGTGGTACATTAATGGATATGAGAAAGAAACAACTCCCGCGAAGGGCCTTCACGTTACTGAGTGCGGCGGCCTTGTTCGCGGGAATTTTCACATTGATCTTATCCTGCGGGGCGATGGACCGGCTCGGCGGGCTGTCCGAAAAGGGAGGGAAAAGCAGTGCCGCAATGGAGCCTTCCGATTACGAAGAGTACGCTCCCGCCGAAACAGAATCGATAAAACGGAGTGCCGACGAAGGATTGGTGTCTCCCGAGGTCTCCGCGGCATCGGCGGAACCGGGAGCGGGAGCGGCCGGTCCGGAGGACCAAACCGCGGCCGGACAGCCGAGAGAAGAGGAACGGAAACGGGTCTATTCCGGGTTTGCCGCGCTGCTTGTCGACAATGTCGAAAAAACCAAAATGAGGGTGACTACCGTTGCTGAGAACTCCGGCGGGTATGTGGAAAACTCCTACGAGGATTCTATTACCATACGGGTCCCGGCAAAGGACTTCGACGCAATTTTCAATCGGGTCATGGACTTAGGCGAAGTCCTCGATTCCTACGAAGAAACGGTGGATGTTACCGAGTACTACGCGGACCTCGAAAAACGGCTCGAAATCGCGAAGGAAACCCGGGCGCGTCTCTATGAGCTTTTAGAAAAGACCGAGGATGTAGAGGAACGGATCGAGATACTTCGGGAAATCCGCAGGCTGACGGAAGAAATCGAGTGGATCGGGCTTCGGTTTGAGGTGCTCAAAGAATACATTTCCTTTTCCTCCATAACCCTGAAACTGGTTTCCAGGCTCGATTACGACACCGGCGCCGAGGCTGACATCCCCTTCGACTGGATCGGTTCGCTTCACCCCCTTTATCCGGTTTCCCGCAAAGTTAAGGGAAATGTGAAGGCGGATTTGCCGGACCGGTTTGCCGTCTTTGAAAAGGAAAATTATTTTCGGGCGGAAACGGCGGAAAGCGTCCGGCTCCGGGTAAGCAGTGTGAAGAACAACCCGCAAGGGACCACCCGATTTTGGCAGGAAGCCCTTGCTTTTCATCTTGCGAAAAAGTTTGCCGAAGCGGAGAAGCAGGAAGCCGGGCCTTTTTCCGGTGTTCTTCTTGTAAGCAAAGATCCGTCGCCATATTTTTATTTTATAGGTGTTCAGGCGGAGAAAAAACATATCCATCTTTTGGAGATTTTCTTTCCCGACCGCGAAACTTTTGCGGAGTATGAAGGGACGATTGAAGTTCTCGGCAAAGGAGTGTCGGTACGATGAAAAGGAACAGACGCGTCGATGCGGTGTTATTTTTAACCGTTCTATTCTTTCTTGCCGCCCCCGGATTGGTTTCCGCTGAAAACTATCTCTATCATACTATCAGCGCGTCGGTGCTGGTAACGGACGCGGAGTCGTCTTCCGAGGAAATTGCCGGATGGGCGGAGAAAAACGGGGGCTATTATGTGTTGAAGTCGAGCTCCTACTGCATCGTCCGTTTCCCCCATGACTTGGTCCTGGAGTTCAAAGAATTTTTAGAGGGGAATGCCGACGAGCTTTACTCCTACATTCCCGCCGCGTCGGACGTCCGCAATGAAATACTCTTCCTCCGTTCTTCCATTGAGAGCAGAGAGGAAATTCTCGAGGAGAACCTTCGGTATTTAGACAAAACCGATGTTTCCGGCACCCTTGCGGTGGAAAAAGAGGTGATGGAGATACTGGGGGAGCTCGAGGAAATGAAAGGCCGCCTCAAGGTGCTCAATCAGAACAGGAGGTTCGCCTACGCGGAAATCGGTCTGCAGTTCCAGAGCCAGTCGCTTCCCGAAGACGTCCCCTCTTCGTTTCCGTGGCTCAACACGATGGACCTCTATTCTTTAATTCAGCGAGGTTTTTAGGTGAAGTCCGTAAAAATTTTATTGTTGATCATGCTGATATCCGGCCTGCTCATCGGATGTAAGCGTTTTTCCGTTTCCACTCCCGAGGATTTCGCGGAAATAGAAGGCCAGGGACGGAACAGGTACCTTGCCGTTTCTCCGGAGGGGGTAAGATTCAGTTTGCGTACGGTGAAAAACTATCCGGAACAAAAAATCGCCTTCTGGCAGGAGGCCCTCCAAAACCGCATGGAAGAAGCAGGATATGCCTTGATAGACGGGCCGGAAAAAATATCCGCTAAAAAAGGGGAAGGTGTTTTTTTCGAGTGGGGGGCCCCGTATCAGGGGAAGGACTATCTCTATTTTACCGGCCTCTTTCTCTCTGGAAAAAAAATCGTGATTGCCGAAGCTGCCGGACCGTATGAACTTTATAAAAAATACCGTGACACAATTCTGCAGACCCTTGAGAATTTAGAATTACGATAGGAAACCCGAGTTGGATAAAAAAGGAATCAAGACGTTTGTAATCGACACAAACGTATTCATTCACAAACACGATGCAATCCTTTCGTTCAAGGACCATGAGGTAATTATACCCCTTTGGGTATTAGAGGAACTGGACCGTCTCAAAACCTACAGTGATGAACGGGGGAGAAACGCCCGGCATGCGATCCGGCTTCTCGATGAAATCGGAAAAAACGGAAACATCAGCGAGGGTGTGCGCATGGAGAACGGGTCCATACTCAAAGTCATCATGAGTCCGCCCCAGCATGTACCGATCGATCTCGATATTCAGAAGACGGACAATAAAATTATTCTCACCGCCTTTGCTTTGAAGAAGCAGGGAAAACAGGTTTTTTTTGTTTCCAAGGACATCAACGCCCGGGTTAAGGCGACGGTTTTAGGCATCAAGGCGGTGGATTACGAAAAGCAGAAAGTGAATATCCATGAACTCTATTCGGGATACAGGGAGATCGACGTTGCAAGCGATGTAATTTTTGGGCTTGAAACCGAAGGGGCCGTCAAGTGGAACGAGACGCTGCAGCCGAATGAATACGTTATTCTCCATTCCTTCAATCCGGACATTACCGCGATGGCCCGGTATGATATGGAGGAGAAAAATTTGAACTTCCTTTTCCCCCGCAACGAACCGGTATGCGGGATCCGCGCGCTAAACGAGCAGCAGGAAATCGCCATCGATCTCCTTTTAGATGATTCTATTTCTTTGGTGACCCTCGTCGGTAAGGCGGGGACCGGCAAGACTCTTCTGGCTATCGCGACGGGACTAAAAATGGTCCTCGAAGACAGCGCCTACACCAGGGTCTTAGTCAGCCGGCCGGTGATCCCCATGGGAAAGGACATCGGCTATCTTCCCGGCGATAAGGCTGAAAAGCTGTCCCATTGGATGCAGCCTCTCTTCGATAACCTGGAGTATATTCTCGGGGTGTATAAACGATCGAATGTGAAGAATGTCGAGTCTCTTTTAGCGAACAATTTGATCGAAATCGAAGCGCTTACCTACATCCGGGGACGATCGCTGCCGGGACAGTTCATTATCATCGATGAAGCGCAGAATCTTTCTCCCCACGAAATTAAAACCATCGTAAGCAGGGCCGGGGAGGATACGAAAATCGTCCTGACCGGGGACCCGTATCAGATCGACAGCCCCTATCTCGACGCGAACTCCAACGGATTGACCTATTTGGTCGAGGCGTTTAAGGGGCAGAAAATGTTCGGCCATGTCACGCTCCTTAAATCGGAGAGGAGCACATTAGCGGAGCTGGCCGCGGAGCTGTTGTAGCATCGGGGTTTAGACGTTTTTTTTCTTGCCCCCGCGGAGGAATGGCTTTATACTAACAAGAGTTGTCGGTTATGAATGAAATACGGTTTTGTTCTTTTTGCGGGAAAATACTCGAGGTTGCGTTTCATTACTGTCCCTATTGCGGAACTCCATGCAAAGATTTGAATGAATTTGAGACGATCGTCGACGCTTCTTTTCGGGAATTGCGGCGGGTCCGGGTTACTCATGAGATAAGGCGGCTTGAAAAAATGGAATCACTGCTTCAAGAACTCGAAGAAGAATTAGATACATTTCTTGCTGTAAAATCTACATAAAAAGTCAGTTTATGCCGAAGATAACAAGGAATATGAAACGGATTGGTGTTTTCTCGGTATTGCTTCTTTTGTGTTCCTTCGGCACTGTTTCGGCGGAAGTGGCCTTTTCCAAGCCTGATCTTGCCGAATTCAACACACTGTTGTTCTCCGCAACCACCGATTCGCCCGGTTTCGGCGATTACGATACGCTTTTTTCCGCGGACCTCGATACAGGCGGGTTAACCCAGCATACTTTTTTCCCGGAAAATATACTATATCTCAAGGAAGTGGAAAAACTGCAGATTCAGAATCGGTACGGGGTTTTTCGCACCGGCCGGGACCTCTCAAATCCGGAGCCGGTCCCGCAGTTTTCGGCCTTTGTGGGGGGAAGCCAGATACAGACCGGGAAGATAAATCCGGTCGCCGCCTCTCCCGACGGCAGATATTTACTCTATGTAGAGCCTGTTTCCTACGGCTATGCCAACCTCATGCTCTATAACATTCCGGAAGAAAACGAAATTCTGATCGCGGAAGAAGTCGAGCGTACTTTGGACGGACCGAATGCCCTCTGGGCGTCGGATTCTCAATTTTTTGTCTATTCGAAGCAGAACGCACTCTACTATTTCTCCATCGATCAGCTTAAGGACAGCCGGGTCATCGCGGAAGAGTTCAGACGTATCGGCAAGGGTAAAATTTCAAGCGTCCAATGGAACGAAGACAACAATCTGTTTTATGTTGCCGATTCCCTCGTCTACCAAATTTTCAGCGCTGAGCTGTTTACCCGGGCAATCTATTCCGGGCTTTTCGAAATCGGGTCCATCGTCGGTAAAATTCCTTTCCGGTTCGACCCCAACTTCGACAATTTTTGGATTTCTCCCGACGGGGGGAAGATCCTCCTGAATAAAGGCGGACGGAATATTTTCTTCTACTTTATGCAGAACACTGATTATACCTCTACCGGAGAAATCACCTCCCTGCCGTATCTCTTCCTGCCGCGAAACACCCGGATAGAGCGGGTTTTGTGGTCCGATCACGATCTTCTTACCATACTAACAGGCAGTATAATCGAAGGAAAAGACGCGACTACGGTATTCCGGCTGGACCTGGGAAGGGACCCTGATGAGTGGGGATTTACAAAAATGGAAGACCGGGACGTGAAAGATATCGTGCTTTCTCCGGACGACCGGCGGGCGGCCCTTATCTTGCCGGACCGCGTGGTGGTAAAAAAGTATGTGTCCTGGGAAGACGAAAGCAGCTTTTCTTACCGGAGCCCGGTGCATGCTGTATGGAAATCCGGTTCGGAACTGGTTATCGCCGATAGTTATCTTATCGAAGAAGTTTCCCTTTTGGGCAATAAAAAACGGCTTATCGGTTTTTCCCAGGTAGAAGAGTACGGTTTCGGCCGCACATCGCGCAACATCCAAGTGCAAGTGGGCGGGGACGCGTACGAGTATGAGCCGGAACAAGCGGTGTGGAGTAAAGCCGCGTCTTTTGCCGTGGGTGAGGAGAAGGTCTATTCCAAAGATTACCGGATATATATCGAACGGATTTACAATGGAAGTTATAGAAACATCGTTATGGTCCGGGACAACAAGGGCCTAAGCGGTACGACGCCTCTGTTCGATCCTCCGGAAAAGAGTTACGAACCCTTTCAGGACCGGGAAGAACCGGTCAATTTCCTCAATTTTACCCACGGCTCGAGGACCCGCAGGAGGGAAGTGGCGCTGGTCTTTAACGCCGTCAATTCGGTGGAAGGGCTGACCCGTATCCTCAATACCCTCGCGGATTACGGTGTCCGGGCGACTTTTTTCGTAAACGGAGAGTTTATCCGGCGCCACCCCGATGCCGTCAAGGAAATCGCCTACTCCGGACATGAAATCGGTTCGCTTTTCTATACCCATTTCAATATGACCGATTCCAGCTTTTCCATAGACAAAGAGTTTATCAAACGAGGGCTGGCCCGTAACGAGGATGATTATTTCCTCGCCACCGGGAAGGAATTATCGGTCCTCTGGCACGCGCCCTATTATTTCGTCAATACCTATATCATTCAGGCTTCCAGGGAAATGAACTACACCTACGTGGGAAGAGACATCGACACCCTCGATTGGGTAACAAAGGATGCCGCCGGGGGGGCACGGGGCGGCCTCTATTATCCTTCGGCTGTTCTAGTCGAGCGGATTATCGAGGAGAAGAAGCCGGGCTCGATCATCCCGGTCCGAATCGGGGAGACTGAAGGGAGCAGGCACGATTATCTCTTTCATAAAATCGATCTTCTGCTGAACGGGCTCATTTCCCTCGGGTATACTGCCGTTCCCGTCTCCACACTGATCGAACACGCGCGGTAGTACACTTGAAAAGGAACGGTGAAAATTTTAGTATGAAACAAGAGCCGAGGGTTAAGTTGGCGGCATGTAATGCCGATAGTAAAATTAATAATTATTCCTCGGGAGGGGAGGTAGAGTTTTGGCAAAGTACAATCAGTTAAACGCCTACAAAGAAACAAGCATCAAGACAGCCAGCAGCAGTAAACTGGTGCTCATGCTGTACGACGAGGCGCTGAAGCAGATGGATCTCGCCGCTTCCCTGCTCGAAGAAAAAAACAAGCAATATGATGCTATTAACCGGGCGATTATCAAAGCGCAGGATCTTATAACCGAGCTGATGGTATCTCTTGATTTTGAAAAAGGCGGCGAAATAGCGCAGAATCTCTTCAGCCTCTATATGTTCTTCAATCAGCAGCTCATGAACGCAAACGTAAATAAAAACCCTCAGCCCGTTAAAAATGTCCACAAAATGGTTTCCGAGCTTCGTGAAGCGTGGGCGGAAATAATCAAAAATCCTTCATCCTCCGGAAAACAGAGTGAAGGTGGACTGAATATCGCGGGATAGTCAATGAAACAAACAGGGGCGCTGAATCTAACCGAAAGCGAAATTGAAGAACGAGTTGCGATACTAAAAAACCTGCGTGATTATTTGACCAAAAAGAGGGACCGGCTGTATACCTATCTCGAAGTGCTCGATCATGAGGAAAAAGATATCCTGCGGGACGACGCGGAGAAACTTAAAGCCCATACTGAAGTCGAGCAGAATATTGTCAAAGAGATATATGCATTCCAAAAGGTGATGGATCCCCTCGAAGAGATGTACCGCGCGGCATATCCTTCAAAAGATCCGGAGACTTCCCAGCTTAAACAAACCATAAAGCATATCCAGGACGAAGTCCTCAAGAGGAGTAAACGGAACCAGAAACTCCTTGCCGAACGTATGGAGGAGGTCCGAAATGAGGTCCGCTCCCTTCGAAAAATAAATAAAAACCGCCCTCTCTACGGTGCCGACGCACAGCTGCCTTCGATGATCGACATAACTACATGAAAGAACCGTTTTTTGTATTAGACGGCTACAGTCTTATCTATCGTTCCTATTTTGCCTTTATGAACA
>CAYWIK010000018.1:0-12189 GCA_964458315.1 uncultured Spirochaetales bacterium
TTAAGCCCTCCAGCGCCGATGGTACTGCTCACACGCGGGAGAGTAGGACATCGCCAGGCTTTTTTTTATTTTCTGTCCGTTTATGGTCGAATATTTAGAATTTGAAATTTACCAATTCTTTAAAACAATAAGTGAAAGTTTTCAGGCGTCCACCCTGGAAATTGTTCTTATATTCACCGGTCTAGTCTTGTTCCTCGGAATGCTTCTCGGAACATATTTTTATCAGAAAAAAAAGAGAAGAGAAAAACGAATTAAAGCCTCGGAAAAAATATTCGATGCGTTGCTGCAGAAAGGGTCCTTTTCTGTAGAAGAAAAAGCAATTCTCGAAACTCTTTCCCGTGAAGTCCCCGGCGGGGATGAAAAAAAACATCTTTTATTAAAAAATCCATATGTATTCAGCGAAGTCAGCGGAGAAAAAATAAAAGAAGGTGAACTATCCGCGGAGAGTATTGAGGCCCTTAAAAAGAAATTAGCCGCATGCTGTTTTGAAAAGGCAAAAGCGATTAAAACTTCCGATGATCTTCCGCCGGGGATCCACCTCTACATTATGCAGGACAAGTCAGTCGGTTTCCACGGAGAATTGGATAAAAAAGACCGTGGTGAACTTGCAATAAAGCTTTACGATGCTGATGCGGTTTTTCAGGAAGGCGGCAAAGTCAATATCTATTTTAAAACGAAAAACGCGACCCTCTATTTTTCCCCAAGGGTGATTCAATCTACACCGCAGCTTTTGCGGGTTTCCCATCCCGAGAAAATACAGAAAGTTCAGCGAAGAAAATTCTACAGAAAAACGATTTCTCAGCCGGTGTCGATCCGCAGGGTAGGAGAACGTTCGGCCTGGGAAACACGGACAATCGATCTCGGAGGAGGCGGAATGTCGATCATCAATCCCGAAGACAAGTTACTCGCCGGAGAACGGGTCGCTCTGGTCTTGAGGCTGCCGGATGCCGGGGAGATAAAATTGAGCGGAAAGATCATGAGGATGTCTAAGGGAAACCGGCGGCTCCATATACGGTTCGACGCAATGAAGGAAACCGAACGGGACAAAATAATCGGATTTATTCTACATTGATACCCAGTTTTTTGAGCTGTTCTCGTTCTTCTTTTTTTGATACATATTCATGTTTTTTCTGATTTGCTTTTAAAAACGCATTTTTTATGCCGTTGATCTCCAGTTTGATTCCCCGGACAAGATTACGCTGCTCCTTTGGAATTTCCGTCTTAAAATAGGTGTCAAGCGCGGGCAGCCGGCGGAGCAATATTTGAGTTTCCTGCAGATTGGAAACGAAAAATTCGTATACTTTCTCTTCCCCCATTTGCTCCAGTTTTCGGTACTGGGGACTCATTTTACTGGAAAGGTTCGCAAGAACGCTCACCAATTTTTTTGCCTCGGCTATAAACTTATTAAAATTAAGTTTTTCTGTTTTTGAGACCGCAGTACTTCCGTCAAAGTATTCTATCTCGTAAAAAATCACGTCACTCTTTTTGTTAGAAACTTGTTTTAACCAGCGTTTTAATTTTTCTCCGAGGGTCAGCTTCCGGTTTTGAATAAGGTCGCTGTTTTCCGTGAGTTTTCCTAACGATGTCTGCAGATGGACACTCGATCCGGCAAGGATCCTCACGCCTTCGAGCAGGGTCTCAAAAAAAGGAACCTGCTGTTTTTTTGCCTTTGGTTTTTCTTTCTCAATCGTTAATTTTTCTAATAATTCTGCTTTGAGGGATTCACCGTCATTACCGTATTCTTCATTGAGCACTTCGATGATCAAAGCTTGATAAAAGGGTTCCTTACCCATTGCGCCGGAATATTTTTGTTTGACCAGTTTTAAAGCGTCGTCCGTCTTGGTCTGGACGATCCCCGGAGTAAGCTTTACCTGGGGCAGAACGTTTTCCCGGAACCTCAATTTATACATCTCCCGGTGATATTCGGAGATTTCTTTCAGAATAGTGAGCGCTTTTCTCGATGCTTTGGAAGTTTGATTGAGGGCGTCGCTCAAAATGCTTGTCGAAAGGTTATCCGAGCCCTGTTTTATCTTTCCGAGGGCCTGGGCCAGGGTCCTTGTCATTAGGTTGGATGAAGTCTCGGTGACCTGGTCCCAACGGAAATATTTGGTTAAGCCAGCCAGTTTTTTTATTTCATCCATTTTCAACTCGTCGATGGTGAAGTTATAGTAACTGTTTACAAAATCAAGCTGTATATCGTAATCGGAAAGACGCAGGCTGAGTTTTTCGCGCCTTTCCGATTCGCCGAATGGATCGCTCGAAGGGACTTTTACTTCGGAGACCTTTTTGTCGTACTTATACTGATCTTCATCTACAAGCGATTTTCGGAGGAGTATATTATAAATGCTCTTAAAGCCTGTTTGAAGGATTTGAAAATTTTCTTTCAGTGAGCGAAGCTGCTTTTCTTCCAGAAAAGCCCGTTTCCTTTCCAGGGCCTCGGCGAGTGCGGACTGAAATTCGAAAGAGGTTTCCATACCAACAGATTATAGGATAAACTCTGCAATGACAAGTAAAGAAGATGGGCAGGAATCAACAATTTGAAAAAGAAAAATTAATAGTTCCCGTGTTAATTTCCGATGAAGAATTATTGCCGGCCGTAAAGGAAAAATTGGAGGCGGGTTTCGGAGTAATTGATTACACGAGTGCGCCGATTCCGTTCACCTTTACCGATTATTACCATCAGGAAATGGGACCGCATATCAAGCGGTTGTTTCTCTCTTTTCGACAGTTAATCGATCCGTCCAGACTCGCTTCAATTAAGCTTCGAACGAACGAAATCGAAAAAAACTTTACCGTCCGAGGAAAACGAAAGGTTAACCTCGATCCGGGCATAATTAATCTATCCCGTTTAATTCTTGCTACCACGAAGGACAATGCGCACCGAATACCCCTTGAAAAAGGAATCTTCGGTGAAATCACTCTTTTATATACACGGAAGGATTTTCGGCATCTTTTCTGGACCTATCCGGACTACCGGACGGAGGCTTATAAAAAAATTTTAAGGAAAATTCGGGAAATTTATCGGGAAAACTTGAAGCAGCAGGGGAGCTGAAGCTGTATATATAGAGTAGAGGCTGATATATGGCCGGATGGCGGCGGCAGTTTTTCCTCGCGGTTCTCTTACTCTCCCTAACCGGGTGCGCTTTTTTTCGCCGGGAACGGGTGGTCACCGTAATACTCCCGGAGCTGCCCGGCCCTATGAAGCAGAGGTTCGCCAACATCGATTTTCTTCTTGAATTTCCATCCCCCGATAAAAAGAGCGGCGGGAAGGAATACCTCGTTGCGCGTGTTAGTCCCGGCCAGGATGATCAAACAGTGGAGATTCGGCTGCCGAAGGTGCCGTATGTTCCCTGCCTTGCCTATCCTGTTACCGATTTCGGAATGCTGAAACCCGCGGGAGGTGTGACCGACGCGGTCCGGCCTGACAAGGCATCACCTGATTTTTCGGGCAGGGAGGGGTTAGATTATATTGCTTTGTCCTGGGAAGAAGGCTTTGCAGCCGAGGTACTCCTGCAGCTTTTTATAGAGACGGACACCTATCGGAGCATCAATGTTCCGAGACTTGTACAAGAAATAGAGGATGCCGGAGGTGCCGACCCGTGGAAGCTGGACAAACGGCCGATCCTTTTGGGCTTCGGCTACGGTTCATTTTCATCCTACAGAATCAAGGAACTGGAGACTTTTTCTCTTGAAATCGACTTTCCGCCGGGGACCTGGTTTTGGGACAACCTGTTAAAAAATACCTTTGAGGTCCCTGCAGAAGGTTTTATTTGTCTAGAGCGGCTTGCCCTTGGTCATCATAAAATGATCCGTCTCGATGGTCCCGACTATATTTCTCTTTATATCGGCCGGAAGGAATGGCATGCGGTTTTCCCGGTCAAGGGAGAGTATAAATCCGGGAGCTGGTAATTGCTTCAGCTCCCCCGGAGGTGATGAGAAAATCATTTTCCAGCCGGACACCGCCGCATTCAGGATCGTAGAGTCCCGGCTCGATGGTCACAATCATCCCACATTTGAGCTTCGCATCCGAGTCCTCGCGGTCCCTTAAGAACGGTTTCTCGTGGGCTGCAAGGCCTATCCCGTGACCCAGGGAGTGGGGCATTGCATATCCGCGGCCGGCAAGAAAGGAATTGATGTCTTTAGCGATATCTTTCGCCGAGGCATCCGGTTTGAGCAGCCCCGCCGCCCGGGTATACGCTTCTTCGACTGTGCGGCACATATTTTGCTGTTTTTCAGAAAGGGGGCCCTTAAGCACCGTACAGGTTACATCCGTCGTGTAACCTTCGTAGAGCACTCCAAAATCGAGAATCGACATGCCCTCCTCCCCAAAGGGGCTATTTGAGTAATTCGGGAAGGCGTGGATCGCAAAACTCCTCTCCGGCCCTGCCGCGATCAGCGGGAATCCCATACCTTCAGCGCCGAGCTGCCTTGCCTGCGATTCGATAAACATGGCGATATCAATTTCAGTAAGACCCCTCTCTTGCTGTACAATTTCGAACAATCTACGCAGAATTCCCTCGGTGATCTCGGCCGCCTGCCGAATAAAGTCAATCTCTTCGTCTTCTTTTACCGCCCTGAGATCGGCTAAAAAGGCGTCCACTCCTCCCTCTCTGCACACCATTTCTCCGTCTACCGCTCTTTTGAGCTGGGAATAAAGCGGAACCGGCGTCGCACTCCCGACCTCGATACGGGGGCGGGGCTTGAGATGTTCTTTTGCAATTTCCTTTAAAGCGTTTTCATACCGGCGTTCGAACCGGTTGTATGGAATGATCCGGTCGGCAGTTCCGTGTTGTTCGGCCACATGAATGTCCCAGGGAACAAGGATAGACTTCCCGGCGGCCGAAAGGATGAGCAGGGCGTCTGAAGGCATGCCGCATAAATATCTGAGAGAGGGAGCGCGCCGGTTTTCGGTATCTTCAATTACAATCGCGTCTAAGTTTTCCGAGTCGAGCCAGGTATAGATTTTTTCCTGCCTGCCTTTAAAATCCATCTTACACCACGATATTTACAAGCTTGTCCGGTACGGTGATGATTTTTTTCACTTCTTTATCGGAAATGAGCTCCTGAATTCGGTCTATTTCCAACGCCTTCTGTTCCAGGGCCTTTTTGCCGGTTTCGGCGGGCATCTGAAACTTGCTTCGGACTTTGCCGTTTACCTGGACTACGATCGTCACCTCTTCGTCTTTTGTAAGCTCTTCCTGCCATGCAGGCCACGGTTGGAAGGCGGTTGTCGGCGGCCGTCCCAGTTTTTCCCATAACTCTTCCGACAAATGGGGCGCGTACGGTGCGAGGAGGAGAACAAAGGGTTCAAAAATTTCCCGGAAGAGGGTTTCCGATTTGAACACCGCATTTACAAAGATCATCATCTGGGCAATAGCTGTGTTAAATTCCAAGTTTGCCGTGTCCTCGGTCACTTTCTTAATCGTTTTATGCAGGACTTTTACCAAATGGGCGGGCGCGGGACCGTCGGTGACGGGCCGTTCCGACAACCGCCAGACACGGTCAAGAAAACGGTACACCCCTGAAATACCCGTAGTAGACCACGGTTTTGAGACCTCGAGAGGACCCATGAACATTTCGTACATCCGCATTGAGTCCGCGCCGAACTCATCGATCACATCGTCGGGGTTGATGACGTTCCCGAGAGATTTTGACATTTTTACGCCCCCTTCTCCGAGTATCATCCCCTGGTTAACCAGTCGGAGAAAAGGTTCGGAACTGTTTACAAGACCGCAGTCATACAACACCTTATGCCAAAATCTGGCATACAGAAGATGCAGGACCGCGTGTTCGGCGCCGCCGACGTAGAGATCCACCGGCATCCAATAATCTATTTTTTCTTTAGCCGCAAAGGATTTATCATTTTTCGGGTCGAGAAATCTCAAAAAATACCAGCACGAACCGGCCCATTGTGGCATGGTGTTTGTTTCCCGTTTCCCGGGGCCGCCGCACTGTGGACAGGTAGTGTTGACCCATTCATCGATCACCGCGAGGGGGGATTCGCCTGTTCCGGTTGGTGTGTATGATTCCACCTCCGGCAGGCTGACCGGAAGTTCTTCGCAGGGTACCGCCACGGTACCGCATTCCGCGCAGTGAATGAGAGGAATCGGTTCTCCCCAGTAACGCTGCCTCGAGAAAATCCAGTCCCGTAATTTATAATTAACCGCCCGTTTCCCGATTCCCTTTTCCTCGAGCCGGCCGGTAATTGCATCTTTGAACTCTTCGGTCGTGAGGCCGTCGAAGGGGCCCGAATTAACGGCGATTCCGGGATCCGGGTCCGCTTCTTCCAATTCATAGAGCGAACCGTCGGTCGAAACTACTTGAATTATCGGCAGCTCAAATTTCCGCGCAAACTCGAAGTCCCGCTGGTCATGTGCCGGGACCGCCATAATTGCACCGGTACCGTAGGATATAAGAATGTAATCGGAAATCCAAATCGGTATTTTCTCGTCATTTACCGGATTTACCGCGTATGAACCGGTAAATACGCCGGTTTTTTCCTTCGCCAAATCGGTCCGCTCGAGGTCCGATTTCTTAAGGGTTTCTTCTATATAGCGGCGGACGAAAGGTTCCTGCTCTTCAGTAGTAATTTTGTCCACGAGCGGATGTTCGGGCGCCAGGACCATATAAGTCGCTCCGAACAGGGTATCGGGCCGGGTGGTAAAAACTTCGATGGTTTCCTCGTGTGTGATAACGGGAAAGCGGACATTCGCGCCAATGCTTTTCCCGATCCAGTTTCTCTGCATTGTTTTTATCGCATCCGGCCAATCGAGGTCCTCGAGACCCTCTAAAAGCTTATCCGCGTATTCGGTAATTTTGAGCATCCATTGGCGGATATCTTTCCGGGTGACTTCTTCACCGCACCGATCGCAGCGTCCGGCGTTAACTTCTTCGTTTGCCAGACCTGTTTTACAGGAGGGGCACCAGTTAATCGGCGCCGTATCTTCATATGCAAGCCCCTGTTCGAAGAGTTTTAAGAAAATCCACTGGGTCCATTTGTAATAATCCGGATTATGGGTCGAAATTTCCCGGTCCCAGTCATAAGAAAAGCCGAGGGCCTTGATTTGCATCCGAAACCATTCGATATTTTTTTCCGTCGAAATTCGCGGATGTGTCCCGGTTTTAATGGCGTAATTCTCCGCAGGCAGACCGAAAGCGTCGAATCCCATGGGATGGAGGACCGAATATCCCTGCATCCGAAGATACCGGCAGTAGATATCGGTGGCTGTATACCCTTCGGGATGCCCGACATGGAGGCCGGCCGAGGAAGGGTAGGGAAACATGTCAAGCACATATTTTCGCTTTTCTTTCGGAACAGCCGGATCTTCGGTCACCCGAAAGGTCTTCTCTTCTTCCCAATATTTTTGCCACTTTTTTTCAATTTCTCTAAAGTTGTAATCATTCATTGCAGAGTCTATATTATAGAAGCTGGTTTAATACGTCAATGCGGAAACCTTGACCCTTTAGCAGGTTTTCCATACCTTATAAGCCATGCAAAAAACAAATACCGATTTGGGATTTTCGAAACGTCCCTGCGAGGATAATAGACTCACTAAGGCCGCCGGCGTTGCCGTTACCGAAGTGCTTGGGATAAAACAAGGGGAAAGGGTCTTGATTGTCACGAACCCTTCTCCGGATGTGAGCGCAATTTCCCAAGCCTTATATCACGCCGCTGTTAATGCCGGAGCGGCTGCGGTGGTTGTCTATCAGCCGGTAAAAACCCAGGTCGATTTTACCGATCCCGCGGTAACGGCTGCAATTGCCACGGAGCCGGATGTCGTCATTTCGATGAGTGCGGAAAAAATCGGAAAGGACGAAGAGCATATTAAAAAGCCGTTGGAAGTGAACGGGAAGACCTATAATCATATCTATCATTATCTGTTAGACGGCGTAAAGCGGATCCGGAGTTTTTGGTCTCCGGGCATTAATGTTGATTTTTTTAAAGATACCGTACCGGTGGACTATAAACGGATGAAACAGGAGTGTAAACGAGTAGGCGGTTTTCTCGACAAAGCCGAATCGATACATATCACTAATCCTCACGGCACCGATATCAGGTTCGGTGTTCAGGGGAGGAAAGCATTTGTGGATGACGGCGATTTTTCGAAACCGGGCCTCGGCGGCAATTTGCCGGCCGGGGAGAGTTTCATTTCGCCGGCCTTAGGCACTGCGGAGGGCAGGATTGTCTTCGACGGCAGTATTTCGGTGTATGACGGCGTAATAATATTGGATAATCCCGTCATTGCGCGGGTAGCGGGCGGGTTCGTTACGAAAATCGAAGGGGGGCGCGAGGCAGAGGAGTTTGAAGCGTCCCTGCGGATCGGAGAAGAGAAGGCATATCAATTCGAAAAAGAGGGAATCATTCCGAAAGGAAAAGGAAAAATTTATGGCAGAAATGCCAGGAACATCGGCGAGCTGGGTATAGGACTCAATCCCGCGGCGAGAATTGTGGGGAACATGCTGGTGGATGAGAAAGTGTATAAAACCTGCCATATTGCCGTGGGTTCCAACTACGATGATGATGCCGAAGCGCTTATCCATTTAGACGGTCTCGTTACGGAACCGACGATTGAAATTGTGGATACAGAGGGGAACATACAGACAATTCTCGAACGCGGGGATTTGAAGATATGAGCGGAGGGTTCGATTTTTCGCCCTTTCTCCGGTATAAACCGGCGGGGATTTTGATCCGGCACGCGGAGAGGTTTTCCATTCGAAGTGTGAAAAATCCTAATGACGCATTACTTACAGAGAAGGGTAAAAAGGATGCTTTTCAGTACGGCAGGTGGGCCGCCTCACTTTCTCCTGCTGTTCTTCGCCACAGTCCTGTCGAACGCTGCGGTCAGACTGCCAGGGCGATTGCCGAAGGGATTTCAGCTGCCGGAGGCACGGCTGTAGTCGCCGGGACGATGATAGAGCTCGGAGGACCATACATATTGGGAAAGATCGAAGAGCTGCCGTCGATCGTCGGGCAAATTGGTTTTGATCTTTTTTTACGGAAATGGTTTGACGGAGAACTTCCGGCAGACCTGATGATGGGACTCGCGGAAGCAGCGGAACTGCAGCTCACGGCTTTTAGGTCCTGCCTCGACGGTGACGGTTCTTCCCAAATCCTGGTTACCCATGATTGGAACATCATGCTTCTGCGGGAATATTTTTTTAACTTAAAGCATGAAGAAATCGGGGCCCCCGGGTTTCTCGAGGGATTGGGACTATATCGAAAAGACGGGAACGAATATCTGACCGCGGGAGAGAAATGGGAAGATCGAGCACTTTTATAAAATGACAATAAAAGTACTATTTTTTTGAAGGCGTTTTTTTCGGTATATAGCTGACGGTAATGATTCTGTTTTTTAAAACTTTTTCGATTACAAAGGCCCCCGACTTTATTTCAATTTTTTCACCTTCGACAGGAATATGATCGATTAGATTAATGAGATATCCTCCGAGGGTTTTGGCGTATTTTTCGCTCTGAAGTTCTATATTGAGCCCTTCATACAACTGGTGGAGGGAGATATCCGCGGAAATAAGGTACTGGTTTTCTCCGTGAGATTTTATTTTTTCATCCTGCCGCCATTCGTGTTCGTCGTACACATCGCCTAAAATTTCTTCTATCACATCTTCGAAGGTAACGACGCCCGCAAGGCCGCCGTATTCGTCTAAGACAATTGCCATATTTAGTTTTTCCCGTTTAAATTGGGCGAACATCTCATTTACCATCTTCGTTTGGGGCACAAAAATCGGTTCGATCATTATTTCCTTTAATGGGATCTCGAACCGCTTCTCGGCTAAAAATTTCATAATGTCCCGGAGGAGAACGACTCCCGCAATTCTTTCCGGTTCTTCATTATATACCGGAATCCGAGAGTAGCCTTTTTGAATAATTATACCAATCGTTTCTTGGAGAATTGAGTTCATTTCAAGGCTGAAAACCTCGGTCCGATGAGTCATAATGGCTTGGACTGTTATATCATTGAAACGGAAAACACTGCGGACCATTCTCGTTTCGTACCGCTTAACCACTCCTAAATGCTCGCCGAGGTTGATCATATGAAGGATGCCCTCCAGGGTCACCTTTATTTTTGTCTTTGTCCGGAACAAACGGGTGATGCTGGTGCTGATAAGGCCGATGAAAAAAATAAATGGTCTGAATACCCAGGAAAGAAAAGTAATAAACCGCGCGTTGCTTACCGCCAGTTTTTCATTGAATATAATGGCAAGGCGTTTGGGTGTTACTTCCGCGAAAATCAAGATGACGAGGGTGAGAATCCCCGTCATGATCCCTACCGCCTGGTTGCCGAAAAGCCTAATGGTAATCTGCGTTGCCAGGGCGGATGCTCCGATATTGACTAAATTGTTGCCGATCAGAATGGTAGTGAGAAGGATGTCCGGGCGGTCGGTAAGTTTTTTTACCAGCCTGCCTCTGCTGCCCCGTTTTTTTTGTATTTCCTCGATTTGAAAAATCGACAGTGATGTGAATGCTGTTTCAGTAGAAGAAAAAATGCCCGAGAGAATAATCAGTACAATGAGAGCGATTATTTGAATCAACATAGGTCGAGAACGATTTCCGGATTAATGGATAACGTGAATTGGAATAAATGAGATGTTTGCCCTGGAGGATCATCGTCCGTTTCCATGGATAATATATTATAGACGATTGGGTTCAACTCTATCAAGTGTTTGGGCCTTGTTGATAAGCATTCGGAGAATCAGCCATGATCCAATAAGCAGGGGGACCACGAGCAGGGCGGCTACTGTACCGGTAAAGAGAAAAAAGTCATAGAACCCGTGAATAAGGACGGCTAAAACAATGCCCGGGAGGGGAGAGCGCCCCGGTACCATTTTCGAAAGCCCGATGAAATATCCCATAATGCCGGAAGCGGTTGCATGCAGGGGAACGGAAGTAATACCCCGAACCAAAAGAACTACGGGAGAACCGAAGGAATACATCAGGTTTTCCAGCATGGCAAATCCCAAACTGGCTGCCACTGTGTAGATAATACCGTCGGTAACTTCGTCAAATTCCGCTTTTTTGAATACATAAAGTTTTACGGTACCGAATTTACACAACTCTTCGACTAAGGCGGTGACGATAAAAGCCTCGATAAAAATGGCAAAAAGCCCCGGTTTCGTCAATAAAAGCCGGGCTGCGACAAGTTCGATGGCAGCCGCGGGAATAACCGCTACAAGTCCGAGGGCAAAGGTCTTCCATATGAGTTTTGGAGGTTCGGGCTTGAGCTTGTCCTTCCTGTAAAAATATAAAAGGAGGAGAAGAGAAGGAATAACGGCTAGAAAAAGGTTAAGTATGAGAAAAAACACGTGCTTATACCATGAGGGTATCTTGTTTTTAGAAAAAAGAAAAGCAGTTTTTCTCTCTATTCTTTACATGCCGCTTTTTCCGGGATATGGTCGAGGAAGTGAAGGTAATTGCTGATTTTCATATCCATTCCCACTATTCAATTGCTACCAGTAAAAAAATGACTCCCGAATATATTGATTATTGGGCCGCTGTGAAACGAATCGGGATTGTGGGGACCGGAGATTGTACCCATCCCGGCTGGCTCGATGAATGCCGTGAAAAACTTGTAGAGTCCGGGTCCGGCCTCTACGAGCTTCGCCCCGAATATTCTTTCAGGGAAAATACCGAGACAGCCGTGCCGGGGGGCCCCGGCGAGGTTCGATTTATAATCACCGGAGAAATTAGTAATATTTTTAAGAAAAACGGAAAGGTAAGGAAGGTCCATAACCTTGTTTTTCTTCCCGGGTTCGAAGAGGCAAAACGTTTTCAACATGAATTGGCTAAAATCGGCAATATTACTTCCGACGGCAGACCAATTCTAGGTCTTCCTTCGCGCGATCTTTTCGAAATTCTCCTCTCCATAAGCAGCAGGGCTACCCTTGTCCCGGCTCATATTTGGACACCCTGGTTTTCAGTACTCGGTTCAAAAGCGGGGTTTGATACCCTGGAGCAGTGTTATGAGGACTTGACCGGAGAAATTTCTGCCGTGGAAACCGGTCTTTCCTCTGATCCGCCGATGAACTGGATCTGCAGTTTTCTCGACCGCTATAATATTGTTTCCAATTCCGACGCCCATTCACCGGAAAAGCTGGGGCGTGAAGCGAACGTGATCGATGCAGAGCCGGCATACGATTCCGTTCTTGCCGCCGTTTGTTCCGCGAGGGGGGGCC
>CAYWIK010000018.1:12289-34855 GCA_964458315.1 uncultured Spirochaetales bacterium
GCAGAGCCGGCATACGATTCCGTTCTTGCCGCCGTTTGTTCCGCGAGGGGGGGCCGCTTTCTCGGAACGGTAGAGTTTTTCCCGGAGGAAGGGAAGTATCATCTGGACGGACACAGAAAATGCGGTATTACCTGGGACCCGGCAGAGACGAGAAAAAACGGCGGCATCTGTCCTGTGTGCGGCAAGCCGGTTACCGTGGGCGTGCTTAACCGAGTTGCGGAACTCGCCGACCGGGTGGATGCGGATGACAGGCCGGAGCGGGCTTCCTACACCTGCCTGGTACCGTTAAAAGAACTCCTTTCAGAAATAGTGGGCGTCGGCCCTCATTCGTTAAAGATTGGAAATCTCTACGGGCAGTTGATTCAAAATCTCGGTCCTGAGCTCAACATACTCCTCCGCCTTCCGGTCGATCAAATTCGTGAAAAAGGCGGCGAGCATCTTGCCGAGGGCATAAAGCGGATGCGGGAGCGGAGGGTGTATATTCGGGAGGGATTCGACGGCGAGTTCGGAACGGTTCGTGTTTTCAGCGATGATGAACTTTCATCCTTCGGCAGAGCGGGAAAGATCGGTTAATTATTCTTTCTTTTATCGCTTTTCCATGATATTATTCTTGCATTGATGGAACAAGAGCCGCTGAACATCTATATTTCTGCAACAAAGCAGAATGACGGTAAAACGACCACAGCCCTCGGACTTCTTAACGCAATTGCCGAGAAATATCCCCGGATCGGATATATAAAGCCGGTAGGGCAGCAAGTTCAAATGATCGGGGACCAGCAAATCGATAAAGATGTAAGCCTCATGAACGAGATTTATCAAATCGGAGGCCAACTCAATAACATGAGTCCGGTTGCGATCCCAAGGGGATTTACCGAAGAGTTTATCCGGCATGGAAATGTGCGGCATTTAGAGGAACGGATAAAACTGGCATATCAACAGGAAAGCAGGTCCAAAGATTTTATGGTCATCGAGGGGACAGGCCATGCGGGAGTCGGTTCCGTGCTCGAGCTTTCAAATGCCGGGGTGGCCCGTATGCTGAAGAGTCCGGTTATCATCGTTACCTGCGGAGGCATCGGCAGACCTATCGACGAGGTTTCGCTTAACAAGGCCGTTTTCGACCAGTACGATGTTCCGGTACTCGGGGTGATTGTAAATAAAGTGCATCCCGAAAAAGTGAATAAAGTGGAAGAGATTGTTCGCCTCGGCTTCAAGAAGAAGGGGTTACCGGTATTCGGTGTCATCCCCTTCTATTCCATCCTTTCGAGCCCGACGATGAGGCAAATCTTAGAAGATTCAAGGGGCGAGCTTCTCTGTGGTGAAGAATCCCTTGACGATTTGGTATCGAAAGTAATTGTAGGAGCCATGCCGCCTCATTCAGCCCTCGATTATTTTAAAGGCGAAGTATTGCTTATCACTCCCGGCAACCGGGATGATTTGATTCTCGCGGCAATTTCCTGTAAGGTCCCGGGGATCCAGGAGGAGTTCAACGTAAAAGGGATCGTGTTGACCGGGGGAATCATGCCGCATCCGGCAATTTACCGCCTCGTCTCCCAAACACAAATACCGCTCATCTCGGTAAAGGATGATACATTTACCGCGGCGCAGCGGATTACCAATATGATTGTAAAGATTAAACCTGAAGCAAAAGAAAAAATAAACAAGGTGAAAGAAATTATCAAGCAGCACGTTGACATCGATGAAATTGTAAAACTTATTAAGCGGTAAAAAGGATAGAAAGAGAGCGTGGGTAAAGAAAAATATAACTATGGGGCGGCTTATGAAAAAGCCGCCGAGCAACTGCGAATCCTCTGGAAACAGCCGGAAGGGTTAAGCCATATCTGTGCAAAAACCGGGTGCCGCAGAACCGATACAGGAGCTGCAATTCCATATTTCCATGAAGAGTATGTTCTCAATATGCCGGATGCAGAATTGACCCCCGACACTCTTCCCATGAGCGAAAAAATACTTCTTTTGCATTATCTTCTTGGACCGGAACGAAACAACTCGGCAGCCGATAGAGACGGCACGGAATGGATAAGTTTTAAACAGCTTCCCGGCGCTGCTTTTTACGAGCCTACGTATAAAAAGAGGGGACCTAATCTTGTCGTCAAGTTTTTTCATGCAGCTCCTGAAAAACTCATTACCGCGGGGGCCGCGTTAGGCGGTGAGAAGGGGAACTATGGAGACTTTTCGGTTATTCTTCATCCCTTTCCGAATATCGATGTTATGCTTATATTATACACAGGAGACGATGAACTCCCGCCTGAAGGGCAGGTCCTTTTCAGCGGTAATGTGGCCGGCTTTTTAAGCATAGAGGATACGGCAGTCCTTGCGGGTGTTTGCGCTGTAAAGTGCATGAAAGAAATTCGATAAGAGGAAATTATTTTTTATGGCGGTGTCATACTGTCCCGGACAAAACCGGCGATACTGGAAACCGGAAGATATCATTTCTGTTACATGCTCGGCATGCGGCCGGGAGGTCGAGATATTTAAGGATGAAGGCAGAAGAAGGTGTCCCGGATGCGGCATTTGGCTGAGGAACCCGCGGGTAGCTGAAAGCTGTGCATCCTGGTGTAGCTTTGCGGAAGACTGTTTAGGAGTAAGTCTTGGTGAAGAGGACCCGTCTGAAGAGCTTATCACCACCCTCTCCGATAAATATGAATTAAATCAGGATGAATCCGTTGCTCTTTTCAAAATTACCCAAATGGTGAATGAACGTTATTCCCTGGACGGTCAGGATCCGCTTCTCGTGAAAATTCTCGCCGTACTGTTTGCTTTTTCCAGGCTCCGTTCCATCCGCGGTTTTCTGCCTGAATTATCGAAAATCCTTGCCTCTTGCGGCATCAAGCAGGAAACCGCTAAGGAGGCCATGGAGGGTATTTCACGCCTTACGGAGACGGATGCGGAGAACAGTAGAGAAGCATCCTCGGCTGAGATCATCGGCAGTGAGGGGGACGGCGCTCTTGAGTCAATCATTTCCAAAGTAGTAGAGAATACAGGTAAGAAAAAATAGGGGTTTTTATAAAAGCGCCCCCTTCCTTTGCGGACCGGGGACGCTTGATAAGGCGTTACTACTTTTTGAAAGCCTCGAGGTAAGAATCCGCGTAAATTGATTTATTCATCACCAGTTCCGCGGTGAGAATAGCATCCATCAGTTCTTCGTCGCAAACGTCCATAATTACCGCATCCAGGCCGTTTGCAACCATCATCACGGCAAAAATGCGGTTGATAAGCCTTTTATGCTTTGTTCCGTTGGAAATATTACTCAACCCGCACACGATATGACAGGGAGGATCGGAAAAAAGCTGAAATTGCGAAGCCGCTTTCATGATTTCCGTCGCCTGCTCCTGCATATATTTTAGGGGCATAACAATGGGATCGAGAAACAGCTGCTCGGGCGACATGTCATATTCCATGATTTGCGCGAATATTTTTCCTGCTGTTTCCACCCGCTTGTCCGCCGTTTTCGGACTTCCTGATTCATCCATGACAAGGCCGATAATCGATGCGCCGTGTTCCGCGGCAATAGGAAGCAGTTCGTCAAGCCGCTTTTCTTCGGCGGTCGTCGAATTGATCAGGGGCGGTTTCTTACACACGGAAATAGCTTCCCGGATCATGGTCGGTTTATTGTTGTCGATTGAAATTGGAAGATCGACTTCCGCCTGGACCTGTTCGATCATCCAGACTAAATCTTCCGGTTTGTTCGACGCCGTTCCAAGGTTTACGTCGATATAGTCTGCCTTGCAGTCCGCCTGTTTTTTAGCCCATTCCCGGATAACATCGCCGTCTTTGTTTTGAATGGCTTCCTTGATATCCTTGAATCCCGCGTTGATTCGTTCACCGATAAAAATCATAATCTCCTCCTCTCTTTATTCAAACCGGGCGATTACTGCTTGGATGTTTGCAATCGCTTCGGGATGCGCCATAACCAAAATGTCCGCTCCTGCCTGCAGGTACGTACCGGCACAGGTGGCTTCCCATGCGGGGCCTCGTTTTTTGAGTTTGCCCCATCCCGGCAGAATGTCGTCGTCTACCGATGCTTCCTTGATCCGCCATACTTCGCCGCCGACATCGCAGATTTGCGGGGCTGCCATCAATTTGTCCCCTTTGAGGCCCGCGATACGCGCCCGCTCGAGGATCGTGTAAACATAGTCGAAACCGTAGCCCAGCGCGGCGGTAGTTTGGAACATAACGACATCCTTGAGATCATAACCGGCGTCCTGCAGCAGGATATTGACCTGCTTCCCGATATTAATGTCCACCGGAGCTTCCGAAATGATTTTATGTCCGTCGGCCTTACAGAGCGCGACAATCGTCATGTAGTTGGTTTCTTTTGCCGAGCCCATTAGACAATTTTCACCCTTCGCCGCTTGAGAACACTCAGGCAGTACGTGGTTGTCCTTCTCGTCTTCTCCGCATCCCCAAACGATGAGAGGTACATCCACCGCTTTGAGCACATCTTCCACAACCTTAGCGCATGCTTCGGGAGAGGCGTCCTTTCCTGCAGGGTCGGCGCCTACCATCTTCAGGCTGATAAGATCTACGCCGTACTCTTTGACGCACTTCTCCGCCCATTCGGCAGGGGAATTGATCTCGCTCCCGATGGCCTCTTTCAGCATTTCCGGCCAATCCGGAGGCGTATCTGCTACATATCCCGCAATTACCGGTTTATTCGGAATTTCACCTTCGAAGGTAAGCAGCGGAAGGGTGGTCTGTCCGCCAACAGTTACGGTTTTTCCGCGTGTTCCGCCTTCTTCTTTGGCCGCACCGATGGTAACGGTGTTAATTTGTGATGTCCATTTTTCTTTGACGTCAGGAATTGCCATCTTGTCCTCCTAGTTTGTCTAATATGATATCTATTTGTTTAAAGACCGGCGATGCATCAAACTGCAAAAGAGTTTCGCCGTTAAATATTGCCTCGTCGAGGTTTTCATCATAGGGCATGGAACAGAGCACCGGTACGTCTATTTTTTCAAGCCGTTCCATGACCCGCTTCAGTTTATCCCCCTCCAGCATATTGGTTACCGCGTAAGTATTTTCGATCCGCGGCTGCAGGGTATCGGTAAGTTGTTTAATTTTTTCCGCGGAATGGAGGGAGAGGGGATTGTCCGTTACTATAATGAGAAACAGGTCGATATTTGCCGATGTCCGTCTGCTTATATGCTCGAGGCCGGCTTCGTTGTCCATCACCATCCATGGGTAGGTAGGGGTGAGGTCGTCGGAAAACTTCTTGATAAGGCTGTTGAGATAGCAGTAGCATCCCGATCCCTCACCCCGGCCCATGGTGATAAGATCGAAACCGTTTGCTTCCGCGATAATTTCATGAAGTCCCGCTTCAACATAACTTGCCTTCGTCATGCCGGGAGCAAAGTTTTTAATTTCCGCACGGACCTCCTCGCGAAGTTCTCCGATTGATTTTGCCGTTTCTAGTCCTAACAGGGTCCCTAGATTGGAATCCGGGTCTGCATCGATAGCCAGTACCGGCTTTTTCCCTGTTTTAAGCATTCTGCTTATTATGAGTGCCGCGATAGTCGATTTCCCGGTTCCGCCTTTACCGGCAACTGCTATGCTTTTTGCCATATATTCTCCCTGGTAAAGAGTTCAATATCGGTGTGGGGAAGGAACATTGCCTTTTGAAACTCTTCTACATAGTCGTGCGCCCCCATCAGGTCATAGTAGGTCGTATTTTCACGGATCATATCGATGTCGTAAAACGCGTCCTGAAAGAATGCGGCGATTTTTGCCCCTTCGATAGAGGTGTTCCCCATGAATTCGATCCGGTCGAGGGGCAGGTTGGGGATTAGTCCGATCGCGATTGCATTTTCCCGGTCCAGATAGTTGCCGAACGCCCCTGCAAGGTAGAGCCGGTCGATTTCTTTAAACTTGAGTTCTAAGCGTTCAAGAAGTATTTTCATGGCGGCAAAAATTGCCGCCTTGGCGGTTATGATGTTTTCGATATCGGTCTCGGTAATATAAACATCCCGCGCGCCGGTCCTCTCATTTTTTTTCGAGAGAACATATCTGGGAATCCCGTCCACGGTTTCGATTGATGATGAGGAGCCGGTGATGAATTTTCCGGACCGGTCTATTATTTCGAGCCGCTGCAGGACTGCAACCATATCGATAATACCGGACCCGCAGATCCCTGTCGGCGGTTTTCCGCCGATGGTGGAATAATCGAGGTTTCCGTTTTCCGCGTACACTTTTTCTACCGCCCCGGATTCTGCCCGCATGCCGCAGGTAACGCTTGCTCCTTCTAAAGCAGGACCCGCCGAAGCGGAGCTTGCAATAAGCCACTCATTATTTCCGATAATGATCTCTCCGTTTGTCCCGATGTCGATGAGCATGGAAAGTTCCTTTTTTCGGTAGATGCCGGTGGCAAGGATGCCCGCGCTCAGATCGCTTCCGACCCAGCTGCTGATCCCGGGAAGAGGGTAGAGCAGACCCCGGGGATTGATATTGATACCGACTTCCGCCGCCCGTAACGGGGGCGGCGCTATGGATGTCGAGGCGTAGGGCGTACGTCTGATATTTTCCGTCGGGAGTCCTAAGAGGAAATGTCCCATTGCGGTATTTCCCGCGCAGATGACGGCGGTAATATTTTTTAAGGAAATTTTATTTTCAGCGGCGAAACCGTCGATGAGCTGGTTGATATCTTCGATTAAGGTCTTTTGCAGAGTTTCCACCCCTTTCCGCTCCGCCATAATCATCCTTCCGGTCACTTCTCTGCCGTAGACTCCTTGAGAATTGAAACACGCCTCTGCATCGATGGTTTCGAAGGTAACGGCGTTGACGAGATGGGCCACAATGGTGGTCGTCCCCATGTCAACGATGACCATATAGTTGTTCTTTTCCCGGTTCCCGCCTTCGATGTCCATCACCTCGGCAATTTCTCTTCGAAGGCCGACTGTCGCGGTGACGCGGAAATCGTGTTCCCGAAGAAGACGAGGGAGGGACTTTAGGATCTTGAGTCCCATTTGGCTCTGCATGTTCGGCTGCCCGAGTTTCTTTCGAAGGGCGAGGCAGACGCGCTGATGGTCCGCTAAATTGTTCATAAGCGTCGGTTTTTCGAGCTCCAGATATACTTTCTGCACCAGCGGTTTCGGCGTATAGCCGCGGTCTTTGATGACGCCGCGTTTAAAGTCCTGGAACCGTTTTGCATCTTCGTTGGCAATGATTTTTTCTTTCGCCAGGGTTTCTTCCGGGATTTCAACCACCATGTTGGTTTTCACCCGGCACTGGCATGCAAGAACGACCCCGCGCCGGACCTCTTCCCTGCTCAGTTTGCCGCTGATTCCTTCTTCCGATATCTCTCCTTCTTTTACGACCATCTTGCACCGGCCGCAGATGCCGTCCCCGCCGCAGAGGTTGTTGAGAGTAATTTTTGCGGTGGTCGCGGCCTCCAGCAGGCTTATTCCTGCCGGGACCTTGACCGTGATATTTTGCGGGTAAAACCGGACGGTGCAGTCAGCCATCAATATTTATGTCCAGTTTTTCGTAAGAAACGCCGGAATCTCCCGAGCATTTTCTGGACCGATGATTACCTCTTTCCAATCGGAAGTGTCTTCTATTTCCGCCCTGAATATAGGGAGCAGACCGGGAATAATCAGCTTTCGGTGCTTCACCTTGTCCGCGACCCCCTGGGCCTCGATGGATTTGACGACTTTTTCCGCTGAGATTTTGTCTCCGGCATATGCATTGAGCACCCCGAGTCCTTCGGTTTCTACAACGCAGATATAAGTGGGCACCTTGCTCCGCTCCACTTCTCCTGCCACGCTGAAGTAGGTAAGGGAGAAGTTGGTGGTGAACATAACGGGTGAATCTTCGTTGACATTACCGATTTCGTATAATCTCGGCTCCACGGTGTTCGGTACCTGCGGATCGGTGTAAACATCCTGGACTGCCGTCATGATCGGAAGGAGTTCCCACGGTTCGCTGCCTTTGATGAGCACGATGCCCCCGTATTTCGCGGCATAGGTTGCTCCGAGGATCGTTTCCATTTCCGGGGTATCTTCTTCCACTTCCACCATCGAAGGGTAGCCGAAGGGGCGAAACTGCTTTTTCAACGCCGCGCGCCGGGCAACCGTAAGGTCTCTGATTGTATCCCCAAGGTTCTTTCCTTTAAAGGCGAGGACAATCTCTTCGACACCTTTATCTTTCGCTTTTCCGGTCGATTCCGCCAATTCTTCTAAATCTTTGCCGCGGACCGCTAAGGGAAGTTTGTTTTTCGCCGCGATATCGGCGAAGGCGTCGATGGTCGATGCTTCGGCACAATAGAGGAGAGGACGGGCATCCGAAATTGCCTCCGCCGCCTGCTTCATTTTGTCCCCGCTCGTTGCCATGAGAATTACGGGTACCGCGCTCTTTTCCGCGAGTTTTGCCCTTCCCGCGGGATCGGAAGCGTTTTCGACATCTAAGGCGGCAAAGGCCACCTTGAGGGTGTCTCCAACCCGTGTAAAAACGCTCTTATTGATTTTTTCCACCAGCTCCGCGGCGTCATCGTCGGATGAATCGCCGGGGACCACAACCGCAATACCGGTCGGCCGGTGAAATTTTTCTTCATGTCGAAACATGACCGTTTCCTGTCCCAGCTCGAACTCCTTGTCCCCGCTGCCGATTTTTACCAGCTTCATCGGCGGGGCCGAAGCCTCGGACAAGGTTTCGCTCGCTTCGTCGGATATATGCGGACAATCCGTAAGCGACCGTTGCTTCGCCGCGACCTGCATTGCAAAGGCCATGCATGTAGGCAGACCGCAGTCCTTACAGTTGGTCTTCGGCAGGTTTTTGTAAATCTGCATTCCTGTTAGTGCCATTTCGCTACCCTCCTAAACAGTATCTTAAGAATTAATCAAAATTAAAACAAGGGGTCCATTTCCAGAGCAGGATGACCCAGTTCCTGCAGTTTTTCCACCAGTTTTTCCGGTTCTTCCGCGTCTTCCTCCGTTGGTATTCTATCGAAGAGATCGTCCATTCCCATTTTAGTAAGCTGCTCTTTGAGCCGGTCTCCCACTTCCTCTTTCAATTGCTTTGTCATCCAAACAATACGCTGCTGGCCCCCTTCCGCGGAGATAAACTTCGGACTCGAGATATACATTTTCCCGATGCCTGTAAATCCGGGAGTCTGGACACCCCCTCCGATCTGTCCCGCAAGGGTGGAAAAGGTCATTCCGATAGGTGTCATGCCGGTAAAATCACGGTCTACAATCATGATCCCGTTGGCCTCCGGAACAACAGCCGCGATACATTCAAAGCAGCCGCAGGATGTCATGGGTTCCTCCATGATCGAGTATGCGTTAAATATCTTCAAGTTTCCGTTCGACTTGACCTCGATATATTCGTTGATGTTTTTCCACTGTCCCTTTACCGGATCGAGGCATTCTCCCTTTTTTACCGGTTCGTTCGGACCGTGCGGGTCGATTTGGTGGGATGCTTTACAGTCCAGCCAGGTGTACGCGCCGCAAAGGCCTAAGCGCTGGGGAGTTACGATACATACATGGTCAGGCGCGTAGGATTGGCACAAGGTGCAGGAGAAATATTCTTCGACGTCTTCGTCGGTCATGCCGCCGATTTTGTCGTCCCGTTCGCTGTAGATTTCTTTTGCCGATTCGAGCAGCTTGGCCGTTTCCTCTTTGTCCGTATAGATCTTCACCTGCACGCGGTCGACGATTTTTGAAAACTCGCTGTGCATCTTGGCAATGAGGATTTCGCCGAAGTCCTTCATCTTGAACCCTTTTTCGTGGGATTCTTTGCTGATACGCACCCAGATGATCGACCGCTGCCCCATATGAAAAATACCGTTGGCACAGGAAATAAACTCGTGGATCCGCCGTTCCAAGACGCTTTCGAAGTCTTCTTGAAATTCCCTTCCCGCTACCTGGACAAATATTCCCAAAGGATAGGCCTCGCCTTCGGTCATATCGTTGATTTCCGGTCCGATTACTTCGATTTTACCGTCTTCCACTTCATCCATCGGGGCGGCGCGGAGGAGCTCAAACCCGTCGGTATACTTTCCGCCGAACTGGACATACATATTTTCTTTCCGGACACGCTCTCCTTCGAATCCGGCGCCGTAAGGAACGGGAATCGGGATCTTTTCCATTTTCAGGGTGAGTCCGCGGAGTTCGACGGCCCTGCTTATGATTTCCTCCAGGTTGATTCCGGAGATGACGTGTTCGTAGGTGCAGATCCCCGTCGGGAGGATCTGCGGGATGTTCACATCCGCAATGACCGGGAAACCGTAATTTATCGCCCCGGCCGCGGTGGCGTATTTTTCATCGGTAATGAGTTGTCCCTCGTCCAAACCTTTCACCTTTGTGTCCGCCCCCAGGGCCATGACAAAAGCCCGGACGCGGTCGTGGTTATACATGAGAACTTGTCGGGCCCCTTCTATATCGCCCGGCTCGATGCCGCCGAAGGTCATGGCGGACCGGGAAGCAAAGTTGAGGGCGTGGATAGCGGCGGTAATATCTTTGCCGTAGGGAACGATAAAGGTGTCCCAGTTCATTTCAATGTCTTCTTCCTTGAGCTGTTCCGCTATGGACACGCCGTCGGTATGGCCTGCAATGAATACAAGGATACTTCGTTCCTGCAGCCCTCTTACAAGTTTTACCGCATCCTCGTTCTTCTTTGTGCTTCCGACGATGGCGGCAAAACCGGGCATCCTCCCGTCTACGAGCTTTATACCCTGCATCCGAAGGATGTTGTCGGAAGTAAACCCGAGCCATAGATCATCCGCCGGATCATTGCCGTTTAAGTATTTCAGCACTTCGATGATCTCTTCCGAAATAAGGGTGGCGGTGCCTGAGTCGAGGGTCTCCCCGAGATAGGGCAGCCAGTTGCTTTTTTCGGGAATACGTCCGAGCAGTTTTTTTGCCTCGGCAAGGGATTCCTCGAGGTCCCCGAGTTTTGTCGCCTTTTGTCCGAGAAACAGAAGCAGAATCGGCATATAGTAGGCAGTATTTGGATACCCGACGGCCGCGTCCTTCCCGTTCTCCTCTATTGCCTTGGCAAGGGCTTCTTCGGCTTGGTTGTAGAGCTTATGCGCTCCCCTGATCGCCGCAGTTGCAATAATCTTTGACATGTCTTTCTCCTTATCTCCCTGTTATTTTACAATTTCAAATATATGTTGTGTTTCATCCGCCTTTCCGATACCGCCTGCCCTGCCCCGGGCAATGACGGCAAGGGACGCGGCGGAGCGTTTCCTTCTGCATTCGGGACAGAGCCTGGCCCTGGCCTTGAACTCTTCCCAATTAATATCGACCCGTTTCATCGCCGCGTTCCCCACCGGTACCGTGACCATTCGCCGGCCGCATCCTTCGCAGACGAGGAGCTTTGCCCGCGATTTAAAGGGCGATATTTCCGCCTCTCCGCTTTCCTCATGGATACGGACCTGAATCGTACCGACGGGGCAGACAACCGCGCACGCGCCGCAGGCGATACAGCTGTCCGTGGCAAGCTTGAAGGGTGTCGTAACCGTTCTCTCCACCCCCCGTTCCGCGAATCCGATGGCCGAACATTCCATCACTTCATCACAAACTTCGACACAGAGTCCGCAGAGAATGCAGTTCCGCTGGCTTTCGGTTACCGTAGGGTAGGGAGTGCCGCGGACTCCCATGCGCTCGGCGAGCTCTTTCAATTCAACACTCTCCGGCGAACGCGCCAGGAGGAGTTCCATAATCCCTTTTCGGGCCTTTGCCGCCCGTTCGCTGTTCACCTTTACCGCAAGGTCTTTTCTTATAGGAAAGTTACAGGAAGTAACCAGTTTAGACCTCTCTCCCTGGACAAGCTCGACCATACAGAGCCTGCAGGCGGCGGCGGGCGTCATGGTTTGATTATAGCAAAGGGTCGGTATCCATACCCCGGCTTTTTTTGCCGCTTCGAGGATCGTTGTTTCTTCCCGAACGGTAATCGTTTTATCATCTATGGTAATCTTATGCACACACATTCCTCCTTCCGCATCGTTACATTTTGACCACTGCGCCGAAGGGGCACTTTTCAAAGCAGACCCCGCATCTGGTGCACACATCCTGGTCTATTACGTGCGGTTCTTTTCGTTCTCCGGAAATCGCTTCCACCGGGCAGTTCTTTGCACAGATCCTGCACCCGGTACAGGTTTCCGGATCGATTTTATAAATGAACATTCCCCGGCATTCCCGGGCCGTACAATGTTTGTTGTTGATATGGTCTTCATATTCATTGCGGAAATATTTAATGGTCGAGAGGACCGGGTTTGCGGCGGTGCTTCCGAGGGCGCAGAGTGCGGTTTCGGTCAACAATTCCGATAGGTTTTCCAGCTGCTCGATATCTCCGGATTTGCCTTCTCCGGTGGTAATTCTGTCGAGGATGTGGAGCATCTGGGCGATTCCTTCCCTGCAGGGAGTGCATTTCCCGCAGGACTCATCCTTTAAAAATCCGAGGAAATACTTTGCCACATTGACCATACAGGTGTCTTCGTCCATGACAATCATGCCGCCGGAACCCATCATGGAGCCTAAAGCGGTGAGTTCATCGAAATCCACCGGAGAATCGAGCTGTTCCGCCGGAATACAGCCGCCGGACGGTCCGCCGGTCTGCACCGCCTTAAACTTCTTATGGTTTTGCACCCCTCCGCCGATCTCGTCGACAATTCTTCGTAATGTTATTCCCATCGGTACTTCGACCAGACCGGTATTGACCACTCTCCCGACTAAGCTGAATACTTTGGTTCCCTTTGAGTTTTCCGTACCGATGGAGGCGAACCACTTCCCGCCGTTGTTTATGATTGCGGGCACATTTGCCCAGGTCTCAACGTTGTTGAGCACCGTGGGAAAGCCGTTCAAACCGCTTTCCACCGTGTGGATATATTTGGCCCTGGGCTCTCCCATCCTTCCTTCCAGTGATGCGATCAGGGCGGTAGATTCTCCGCACACAAAGGCGCCTCCGCCCCGATTGATCCGGATATCGAAAGAGAAACCGCTTCCAAGGATGTTTTCTCCTAAGAACCCGGTCTCCTTCGCCTGATTTAAGGCCGCGGTCAAGTGCTCGACCGCTAAGGGATACTCGTTTCGGACATAGATATATCCTCGTTCTGCCCCTATGGCGTAACCGCCGATGATAATCCCTTCGATAATCCGGTGGGGATTCCCCTCCATGATCGACCGGTCCATAAACGCACCGGGGTCGCCCTCGTCGCCGTTGCAAATAACAAAACGCTTTTCTCCCGGGGCTTCGCGGCAGGACCGCCACTTTCGGCCGGTGGGAAATCCGCCTCCGCCCCTGCCCCTTAAACCCGATACTTCAATTTCGCGGATAATATCTTCGGGCGCCATCGTTGTAAGGGCTTTCGCGAGGGCTGCATATCCCCCGTTTGCGATATAATCTTCGATGTTCTTTGGGTCGATCCTTCCGTTTTCCGCAAGCACGATTCTGTGCTGGGCCGAATAGAAGGGAATTTCTTCTTCGGTTGCGGCTTTTTTGCCGGTTTCGGGATCTTCGTACAGGAGACGGTCTATGATTTTCCCCTGCAGAATTGTTTCCCGGAAGATTTCGGCTACGTCCGGTTCGTCGACTCCCTGATAAATGATATTTCCCGGTTCCACTGCCACAATCGGACCCCGCTCGCAGAACCCGTGGCAGCCGACACATTTTGCCTCGACGGTTACCTCGGCATCCGATTCTTCAGCGGCCTGGGTAAACAGCTCGAAGAGTTTGTATGATCCTTTTGCGGCGCAGCCGGTGCCGATGCACACCCGGATCGATTTCTTTTCAATTCCGGCGCGTTTTTGTATTTCCTCCCTGAGCTTGTCGAGTTGTTGCGTTGACGTGATCATTTTGCTTCTCCTCGCAGTTTTTCGATTACCTCGAGGGCGGATTCGGGGGTCATGTGGTCATGGTATTTCCCGTCCACAACCATGACCGGCGCCAATGCGCATGCCCCGACACAGTTGACCGGCATGAAGGTAAACAGACGGTCTTCCGTCGTTTCTCCCGCCTGCACCTTGTATTCGCTGCAGATTGCCTCGGATATTTTGTCCGCTCCTTTTAAGAAGCAGACCGTACCCATGCAGAGGGTAATTTCATGCTGTCCCTTCGGCGCGAGCCGAAAGGAGGAATAGAAGGTGGAGATCCCGTAAACGCGCATCAGCGGGACCCGGAGCTCGGAAGAGAGCTCCTTGAGGCTGTCCGCCGGAAGATAGCCGTATTCCTTTTGAAGGTCCTGAAGCATCGGGATCAGCATGCCTTGGTCTTTTTCATACCGTTCAACAATATTTTTTATAAAATCATTTGCCATAATGTTTGTCCTTGCTCTATATAGTCTGGACCGTTACCTCCTTGCCCCTGTTCCGCAGCTCTTCCGCTACTTCCCGGACAATGGTCGTCCGGATACCGAGCTGGTCGGGAAGGTCGGGGTTTTGGTGTGCCGGGTTTACCGCCTGTCCCACAAGGAAGTGGATACTGTCCGAATCGAGAAGAAGCCGAATAAGGTTCGCCGCGCCGTTGATTTGGTATTTTACCGATTCCTTTGACACGCCGGCCCGGAGAAGGCTGTTTACCCTGGTTAGGGTGAGAATTCCCTCCGTTACCAGATCGATCCCTTCTATGGAACCGATGGGCGGGACATTCCCTGTCATGGTGTTCAGATCGACTTCCAATGGTTTTTTTAATGTCCGGGAAACAATTTTGGCTGTGGTCCCGCCGCATACCGCGTGTTTTCCCGGTTTTTCGATAAATTCTAATACCTCTTCTTCATCTCTATCCCGTCTTTCCGGCGGTCCGGTCAGGATAGTGGCGATGAGTTTCTTTCTCGCCTTGATGACAATGATGCTTACATCATCACCGATGTTTTCCGCGTACAGTTCTTCCACCGTTTCCGCAATTCGTTTGGCGAACCCATCTGCGGAGAAGTTGGGGTTTGCTTTCTTTTCCATAAACCCCGATGCCTGTTCCCACCCCCATCCTAAGGGGTAAACACCGCCTATACCGGCGTTTAACACGCCGTCGGAGACGAAAACGATCCAGTCCCCTTCTTCAAGGTCGAAATAGGTGGTTTTTATCTTCTTGTTTTCGATGACCCCTTCTTCATAGTCAAGTTCGACCACCCGCTGGTTTCTAATCAGGATTGTAGCCGGGGTGTCGAACTCTACCACCCGGGCATAACCGTCGCTGAAAAACTGCGCTATTGCAAAGGTGCTGTAGGCCATTTTCCGTTCTTTGTCTACCGGCAGCGTTTCCGTTAATGTTTGCACTACTTCTTCGAGGGGGAGTTCGTTTTCGAGGAGATGCATGGCAATTTGGGTCGTGAGGGTGGCAAGGATATTCGCCTTCACCCCGCTTCCCAGGCCGTCGGACAGTGCGACGGTGACTTTGTCGGTACCGCGTGAAATTTCTATACTGTCCCCGCACAGCTCCTCTCGGCGTTTGTGGATTTGTTGTGTCCCCCATTCGTAAAAAAGTTTCATGGTCCTCCGGTTCTACTTCTTTGTCTCCTCTTCGAACAGAGACATGAGTTTTACCAACAGCGCCTTTGTTTCAGCCGTTGTTTCGCCTAAGAGCCTTGCGATTTCCTGGGCGGTTTTCATTTGTCGTGAAATGACCTCTTGGGCCCGTTTAAGGGTCTGCGCTCGAAGGTCCCGATAGTGCTGCTTTGCCTTTTCCTCGTCGGAAATATCGATAAAGATACCGCAGTAAAGTCCTTCTCCCTCTATGGGGAAGAGTCCCGCCCGGTAGCTCACGTGATGCACCGGAATGCTTTCCTTGATAATAAGCCTTCCGCCGGCGGCAATTGCCCGTTCAAAGCAGTCCGAATGGACAAATTCCTTTGCCGGTTTTCCCAGAATTTCTTCTCCTTTGCAGTGAAACATCTCCCGGAATGCGGGATTCACATATTGGATCCGCGTCTCCGCGTCTACCAGTAGGATGCCGTTAGGAGACTGCTGCAGGATAACACTGTCCAGGGCCGCAATTTCCTGGCTTACGTTGTCGGGTACCGCTCCCGTTCCATTCATTCCTGTTTCTTTTCTCCCTCCGCGTGATTGTTGAGGTTCGGCTTTATGACCTCCTCCTCGAATATTTTTACCGCCTCTTCGACACTCGAACTCGAATAAAATGTATCGCCGATCTGCCAGTTAACCCCCTCTCCGCACCGTTCCATACAGAACGAACCTTTCAGCTCGACCTTTTTCTCCATGCGGTGGGCTTTCACCAGTTTGTTGAATCGTTCGATCATTTCCCGAGCGCCCTTGATATGGCAGGAACTGCCGACACAGACGGTAACCGTTGTCATCTGATATTCCTCGTGTTATTCCTCCTCGGCTTCTTTCGCCGCCGCCATCCGTTCCGCGACTTTGCGCCGCTTAGAGCGGTTGACCTCTTCTTCTTCCGAGAAGGAAAGGGCTTTGGTCGGGCAGGATGAGACGCATGCGGGATCTTCCCTTTGAGCAAGTCTCAGGATGCAGAGATCGCATTTTATTACCCCTGAACCGAGGGGATGTATGGATATCATGCCGAAGGGGCATGCCTGTACGCACATCCTGCAGCCGATGCATTTATCGTTATCCACCAAAACCGGCGCGCCTTCGCTTTCACGATGACACGCCCCGGTGGGGCATGCGAGGACGCACGCGGCTTCCTCGCAGTGGTTGCAGGGTACGGGAATCGAGGTCGACTGATACGACTCCACAAAAATCCTGTAGCCCGGTTTTTCCCCGGAGCGGACCAGCGCACTCATATCGTCGGTAGAGCCGTGGGCCATGGCGCACGCCAGTTCGCAGGTGTGGCAGCCCATACACTTGTCGACATCAACAGATATATATCTTCGTTTCATATGAACCTCGCTTGTCTATTTACGCGGTCGGCGCCAGCGCCTGCTCGTAGAGCAGGGGTTTCAGCTTCAAGGCTTTCCGTTTTTCATCGATATGACGGATCATTTTATGCGCCGCCTTTATCGGGTCCTCTTCAAAGGCCCATTTACCGCCGGTTTCCTGTTCGATGTCTCCGGTCAGATAGTCGTAGACATTTGCGCTGCCTTCTACAGGCAGGGGTTTACAGATCATGGTATAGACGCCGGAAGCGACGAAATAAAACCCGATGGATACGGCTTTTTCGGACATCCATTCCGGGGCCGCGCCCGCGGCCGGAAGATCGGAGATGTCCTCGCCTAAACCGCCTTCCGCGACGATATTTGACAGCACCCGGAGGATCCTGCTGTTGTCTACACATGAACCGAGATGGAGGACCGGCGGAATCCCTACGGCCTCGCACACTTCCTGGAGCCCCTTGCCCGCGTACTTGAAGGCGCTTTCAGGCTGCAGCAGTCCATGTTTCCCGCAGGTGATGGCGTTACAGCCCGTAGTGACGACGATAACGTCGTTTTTAAGGAGTTCTTTCACCATCTTGATATGCGCCTCTTCATACTCAACATTCGGGTTCGAGCAGCCGATTACCCCCGCGGCGCCCCGCAGACGTCCCTGAATAATGGCATTGTTTAAGGGACGGTAGGTGGAGCGGTATTTTCCCCCGAGGAACCGGAAAACAGACTCCGCGGTAAATCCCGCGACGAGGTCTTCCTTGACCTGGGGAATAAAAATATTTTCTTTGTTCCGGTTTTTGTAATTATCGATTGCGGTCTCGATAATTTGGGTGGCGATTTCCACCGCCCTTTCTTCTTCAAACTCCATATGGGTCGCGCCGGGTATTTTGGCCTTTGGCGAGGTGGTAACCAGTTTTGTGTGGAAACAGCGGGTAACTGAATCCAAACCGGGATACATGCACTGCACGTCGACGAGCATGACCTCAACCGCGCCGGTGAGTACGGCCAATTCCTGCTGCATGACGCTTCCCGCCACCGGAATTCCGTGGCGCATCAAGATTTCGTTGGCTGTACAGCAGATACCGCCGATATTGACTCCCTTTGCCCCCGCTTTTTTCGCCTTTTCGGTGATCTCGTCTTTCATCGACACTACGGCGATGATGTCGGAGAGAGTAGGCTCATGGCCGTGGACAATAATGTTCACATATTCATCGTTGATCGCGCCGAGATTGGCGGTTGAACGGAGCGGATTCGGGGTGCCGAAGAGAACGTCCGACAGTTCGGTGGCGATCATCGATCCGCCCCAGCCGTCGGAGAGGGAAGCTCTAAGGCCTTGTTTAATGATATTTTTGTATTCCGTATCAACACCGATATGGGTGCGATGCATAATTTCAACAATTTCACGATCGATCGCCCTGGGCATAATCCCCAGCTCCTGCCACTTTTTAACCCGCGCGGGAGGGGCGGTTTTTGCTATTTGTATTTCTCCCTCCTGCCTCCCGAACTCTTCGAAGCAGGCGCGGGCAAGGTCGGCGCCGATTTCCTTAACGTCCCGGTCTTTTGTCTCTATTCCATACACCTTTGCAATTTCTTTGAGTTTTTCCGCGTCTTTTATTGAATAATCACTGTCTTTATTTTTCGAAGCCATGTGGAGGGTATGTACGATGTCTCTTCCATGGTCCGAGTGGGCTGCGGCTCCTCCGGCGATCATCCGCGCGAGGTTTCTGGCCACAATGGTATCAGCATTAGCGCCGCAGACACCCACCTGCGGGCCGTTGCCGAACGGATCGATCCTGCACGGGCCCATCGTGCATATCCTGCAGCAAATTCCCGTCTTTCCAAAGCCGCATTGGGGCTGCATCGCGTCCCAGCGGTCCCAGACCGTGTCAATCTGTTCATCACATGCTCGTTTTATCAAAGCCTGAGATGCTTTGTCGGCAAATTTCAACTCTTTTGGCATTCTCTCCTCCGATTCCGCGTCCCCCGGCGTGTTAGGCTATGCCGGGCGCGATATATGGTTAATTTATTTTAAACTCCTCCGGTCATGAGGAGAATTTTCCGTGTTACGGCAATCCCCCCCCGGTAAGCGATGGAATTGTCTTTTCATTCTATTATTCCAAATGGATGAAAAGATGGCGGGTTTCCAAGTATAAAAACGAGAGTCGACACTCACCCTTTTTCCCTCTAAACTGCAGGTGCAGTTGCCGTAAAACCAATAGATGCTATACTGATTTATTATAGGGGGAGTTTGAGTTTGATTCAACCCTTTTTTACGCTTTTGCTGTAAAATATTACTTTTTTTGTAGGTTTTTAATGATTATTTCTTTCACCTGATCGACAACCCTTCCTGTGATCGAAATGGCTGAAAGTTCTCCGAGGTTTATTTTTCTGATGTCGTCAGAATGGTCGATGAAACCTGCAATCTCGACGCCGTCGGCATGGGATTCTATAAAGTTACGGTCCACTTCATCCCTGATTTTGTTGCCCACAATGGTTAAATGTTTGATGCCGATGTCGCCGGAAAGCTTTCTGATCCGTTTTGCCGTATCCATGCTCATGACACTCGGTTCGACCACGACGATCATCCATTCCACCCCTAACGCGGTCCCTCTGCCGAGATGCTCGATTCCGGCTTCCATGTCGAGTACCACTGCCTCGTCCCGGGCAAGAACGAGATGAGAAAGGAGGGTTTTTAAGAATGCGTTCTCCGGACACGCGCACCCGCCGCCGCCTTTGGTGGTCGTTCCCATGGTGAGAAGCTTTATCCCTTCATAATTGACGCTGAACTGGTCGGGGATATCGTCGACCTTCGGGTTCATCTTAAAGAAAGGCGCGGGTTCTCCAACCTTTGTTCCGGTTCGTTCCGCGATCAGTTCTTTTAACTCGATGATCGGGGTGATTTTGACTGTTTCCGGAATCCCGAGGATGGATGCGAGGTTCATGTCCGGGTCCGCGTCGATAGCAACCACCCTGTTGCCCATGTCCCGGAGAATTCGGGCAATCAAACCCGAAATGGTACTTTTCCCAACGCCGCCTTTGCCTGTTAATGCGATTTTCATGAAATAAATATAAGATCAATTAGGAAACGAGTCAACTTTATTATGGGTTCAGCAGATGCGCGGGAGGAGGAGCCCTCGGGGGAATCCAAGCAGGCGCTTTCCCCCGAACTCGGTTGTAAGGACCACCCTGCCTGGATGTTTCCCGCCGCCGGTAAAGCCGCCGACTTCGGCTGTCTTTGCACCGATTTTAAAACGTCTCATCGCATCCACTGCCCGCTCGACCGCGTCCGGGGCGACCACCGCAATGAGGACCCCTTCGTTGGCGATCTCGAGTGGTTCGAGGCCTAAGATCGATGCCACGGTCTTTACCTCATCGTCAACGGGAAAACGTTCCTCTTCTACTTCGATATCGAGTTTCGTATCAAAGGCCATCTCGTTGAGGATTGACGCCGCGCCGCCGCGGGTCGCGTCCCGCATGAAGCGGAGTTCGTCTCCCAATTGCAGAAGCGCCTCGCATAAGGGGAACAGAAAACCGGCATCGGATCGGAGAGAAGAAGCTACCGAGAGTTTTTCCCGGGCCGCCATGACCGCGATTCCGTGGGCCCCTAACGGCCCGGACACAAGGACCCGGTCTCCCTCCTGTATTTGCGCCGTCCCGACAGGGCAATCGCCGGCCGGTTCACCGACGCCGCAGGTGTTGATGTACACTCCTCCGCCTTTGCCCCGGGGAACGACCTTTGTGTCTCCGGTTATTACCTTCACATTCGCGGTTTCGGCCGCCGCGCGCATGGACGAAAGCACCCGCCTCAGGTCGGAAAGGAGAAACCCTTCTTCGATCACCATGCCGGCGGACAGGAACCGAGGACGGGCGCCGCAGACCGCGAGATCGTTACAAGTCCCGAATACCGAAAGCATCCCGATGTCGCCGCCGGGAAAAAAGGGAGGATCGACCGTGTAGGTATCGGTTGTCATCATGACCTTTCCGGCGAGGGAAAGCAGGGAGGCGTCGGTCAATTCCTGGTATTCTTTACCTGCAAAGTAGGGATGGATGACTGAAGAAACCAGTTCTCTCGAGAGGGCGCCTCCGCTGCCGTGTTCCAAGGTGATTTTTCCCTGAGAGTAGTTATGTTCCATTGTCAAAGGGCCCCATATTTGAAATGAGCGGCACATGAGCCTTCCGAAGAAACCATGCACGGTCCTACCGGATTTTCCGGGGTGCATCCTTTCCCGAAAAGGGCGCACTCCTCAGGCAGGGACTTCCCCTGTACGACCCGGGAGCAAAGGCAGCCGGGCGGATCGGTGGTGATGAGTTCCGGTAAATCGTATTTCGCCCCTGCGTCGAAATATTCATACTTCGGACCGGGCTTCATGCCGCTTGCAGGTATTTCACCGAAGCCGCGCCACAGGGCGTCGGCTTCCATAAAGAATGAATTCATGATTTTTCTCGCTTTCTCGTTTCCCTTCTCCCGCACTACCCGGGGATATACATTTTCCACCCGATGGGTCCCTTCCGTAAGCTGCCGCAGGAGATTGTGGATCCCCGTGAGCATGTCGTGTCCCTCGAATCCGGTTACCGCGGAAGGAATTCGGTATTGGGTGTCTAAAAAACCGTAGGGTTCAAGCCCTAAGACCGCCGATACATGGCCGGGAAGAAGAAAGGCGTCAATACGGTTGTCCGGGTCGCCGAGCAGTGCGTGCAGGGCCGGCGGTACGAGCTTAAAGGCAGGATAGTGGGAAAGGTTTTCTATCCCGCGATCGGCGGCACGCAGAAACGCGGATGCTACGACAGGAATCGTTGTTTCGAACCCGACACCGAGAAACACGACATCCCGCTTCTCTTCTTCCGCGATTTCGATTAATTCCGCCGGAGAATATACGATCCTTAAATGGCCGGTTCCCATATAAGAGGCGAGACTCCTGCCGGTTCGGTCCGGGACCTTGAGCATATCGCCGAAGGTTGCAACCAGTATATCGTGTTCTTCGATGAGCCTCAGTGCATTTGATATATAGGAAGACGGGGTAACGCAGACCGGGCAGCCGGGCCCGGAAAGGAGTCGGATATTGGGCGGGATGAGCGTATGAATGCCGTGTTTTCTTAGGGAAACGGTATGGGTCCCGCACACCTCCATGATATTGACCTTGCGGCCCAGTTTTTGACCGAGCCCGGCGACTGCATCGACACTCTTTGCAAGATCGTTTCTGTTACTGGAATGCATTTTCCGGAGAATCTCCTTCGTCCGTAATAATGCCGTCGCCGAACTCTTTGAACATTTCGATACGGCTGTAAGCTTCTTCCGGTTCGAGTGTTTCGATTGCATATCCGGCATGGACTATAACAAAATCTCCCGGTTCAGGATCTTCTAAAAGAGAAATATCGGCTTCGACCTGTACATTCCCCTGCTGCACGAGGGCTTTGTCCTGCGGGAGGAGTTCAACAATTTCCATCGGTATTGCTAAGCACATACATAACCTCCAAGAGAAATATAGTGTAGTAGGTTTTACCCGGTTTTGCAAAGGGCCTTTAGAGCGCGTATGCCTGGCCGAGGGCAATTCCTCCGTCTCCCGGGGAAACGTTCCGGTTAAGCCGGACAAGATACCCGGCACTGGTCAGTCTTGGAAGAAGAATTTTACGAAGGAGCATGTTTTGAAACACGCCTCCGGAGAGGGAAACCGTCTTTATACCGGTTTCCTCGGCCACATATTGGATACCCCGCAGAAGGCCGTGTGCGAAAGCTTCGTGAAAGAGGAGGGCCAGCTCTCCGGCAAGGCCTGATTCTACGC
>CAYWIK010000019.1:0-33819 GCA_964458315.1 uncultured Spirochaetales bacterium
CATGGGTTGAAGGGTGAAATCTACTATGACAGCGCCATTCCGGATTATCAGGCCCAGCCGCTTACAGTTCCTTCGACGAGCGCGGACACGCAGGTGCAGTTTTTCGACTGCCGATTTGACAAATCTTCCGCCACCATTTCTACCTTCGTTGAAAACGGGTTTACCGGTACAAAGGAAATCGTGGCAAGCACCTTCGGCATCGAGAGCGATTTAACGACTGCGAGTCCGGCTTCCGTCACCAATGTGCCCGTACAGGTGAGTCACGGAGGTGAAATATCGTTTTCGGCCTTCGGCGACACCTCGAACGGTTATTTTTATCTCTGTGAACCGCATTTCGGCTATATTGAAGAGTTTGACATTTCATTTTCGAACAACATAACAATCCACAAAAATTCTACGGTCGCTCTCAATGCAAACGAGTTCGCCCGGGTGAGAGATTTCAAGCGGTACCACGCAAGCGGCGATCTCTACTTTCTAGACGGGCAGTTCTGGCAGTGGCAGCGCTACTTGATGGATGATTTGTCCTGGGATGAAGGGGGCCATTATGGAACACCGGGAACGGACCCCGGTTTGGGCGACTTGTTTTTTCCGACTTCCATCGCGGTTAACGGCAGTTATGTGTTCGTTTCCAACGGCGGGGATGCATATATCCGGCGTTACACCTTGGACGGAACAGCCGACGCAGTCTACGGCCCAAATACCGCAATTGCAGACAAAATTATCGCCTTCGAGGACAATACCGTTCTCGGCTGGAGCCAGGATTTGAGGGAACTCTGGGCCTGGGACGGTACAGGGGTTGAATTCGGTCCTTTTTACGTAGACGGGGATATTCAGCATGTAGACTTCGAGAAGGACGGGAATGATATTAACTGGGTTGCGGTAAACTTTTGGGGAAATGACGGGCCGGGGTCTTCCAGTTTCGGCACCCTCAACTGGGATGCCGGCGTAGGCGATTTTGTCTACGAGGAGATGTGGAAATCCACCGAGGAGGAGTGGTTTTCATCGGGCACTGCATACAACTATACGAGCGAACCGTATTTCATCCGTGAAATAAGCGTGCCCGGAAACGGAACTGTGTGGGCCTATTTCGAAAGACTTTCTGCTGCAGCCAAGTTCACTACCGACGGGGAACTCATCGGCACATTCTGCCTGAAGGACGACTTTCCCGGAGAGCGCTGGCTCCCCGAACGCTTTTTCAACTTTTCCCGGTCCGAAGACGGAGAAAATGACCCTGCGGAAATCGGCGGCATTGCGGCGGACGAGAACGATACCCTCTGGGTCTACGACAACGGTTCCCACCGTCTCAAGAAGTACATACCCGATTTTCCGGAAGAACCGGAGCAGTAAGAGGCCGCGGAATCAATCGGCGGCAAACAGGGCAAAGGTGACCGGTCCGCCGGACAGGTGTGGGTGGTAGTGGTGCCCTGTCGACGGCATTTCCGCCACCCAGTTTTCCACAATCTGATAGGATGTGTATGCGTAAACCTCATCCACCGAAACCCAGCCGTCGCCGTTTACATCACCGTATTCTCCCGTCTGCAGCAGGTAATAAGTAAAAATACCGTGTCCCAAATTGGAAGCTTCCCAGCTTTCCTCGAGTTCACCGGCGGCGCTCAAGACGAGGGCGTTTGACGCCGGGATTTCCGATTCAGGGACCGAAGGATAAGAAAAATAGAGAGAAAAACTTTTTGAGAAGATGCCCGAAACCGAGGTGTTCGAATACGGATTGTCCGTTTCGTAGTAGTTCTGCGGAATAGTATCCACATCGGCGGAAGGGCCGATAAAACCGCCGGAATTGCATGCATCGATAATGATCAACTTCATCGGGCTCGGAATCGATGAAATCATGTCGTTGAGCCGCTCTTCGGTCACCGCGGTTTGGGGCCAGTCTTCGAAATCGTAGGAAGGAATGGACCCGTAGAGGAAAAGCCACTCGTCGTCGGGGTCGCTTCCGGCAATTTCCGTTCCCGGCTCGTCGGAATATTCAAGGTAAAAATCGTAATGCCGGCCGCCGTGGCCGGAAAAATAGAAGACAAATTGTTCCATTAGGCCGAGATTGTTCTTTACATACTCGATGTCCTGTTCGAGCTGGTCCACGCTCGCGGGAATTCCGTTGTCATTGTCGATCCGCAGCAACACTTCATAGCCTTTTGATTCGAACAATTCCGCCACGGCTTCCGCGTCCGGACGGGTCAGCACCAGATCGTTTGCGATGTTATATTGGGTTACGCCGTAGATCACCGCGATCCCCTGGGGCGGGGGGGAAGACATTCGGCACGATCCCACGATAAGAATCAGAAGAGGGACAAAGAATAGGGCGGGGAATATTAAGCGTTTCATTAGTCCTCCTTGCCGTAAGGCCAGGGCAGGAGCCGGTGGAAAAAAGAAACGGAAAATCCGGGTGCGATGCTGAATTGCAGGTCCCGTCTGAAAATAATATCCACAGGAAACTGAAAGCGTAAAAACCAGCTTTTCATTTTCGGAAAATAGAAATCGATAAACGACGCCGGTTGGGCGGAAAGGTAGAAAAAGGCACGGTCGATTCCGGTATACCATGCAAAGTTGAATCCGGCGGAAATGCTCAACCCCGGGGCAAAGACCGGCTTGTAACTTCCATATGTATGTTCGCCGCGAATCAATCGGCCTGAAATGCCGATGGAAGGAGTAAATATTCCGAATCCCCGGTACTGGAAACCTTCCGAAAAGGAGGAATCGTGGACATTGGAAAAGCCGAAACCGAGAAAGACAGCCGCTTGGGGGAGAAAAAAGAAGGAAAATCCATAGGAAACTCCTTCCTCCATCTGGAGCTTTGCGGAATATCGAGGGTCTTCGTTTATTTGAACCTGAAGAGACGCTTCAGGATGATGGTAGAGGGCTAAGTCGGCCGAAAAAACCGGATGGATCACTATGACAAAAAAGAAAAAACATGGTATTAATTTTCTTAGCATGGTATAAACATGCACACTTTTATCATGAAATTCAATATTTATATGAGAAAAATATTAATCAATTTTGCAGCAATCACAATGCTATGCTTTTTTGCCGCCGGATGCGATAAAAAGTCGGAGGTCCCCGGTATTGAACTGCCTGCCACTTCCGTACTTTCGGTACAGAGCAGCTGGGGAGTAGTAAAATCTACCCATCTTCGTCTGCGCGAAAACCCGTCTCTCGAATCAAAGGTGATTACGACCCTTTGGCGGGGCGGTGTCTTAGAGGTGTTGAGCAAGACCGATCAGCGTGAAACAATCGAAGGAGAAGAAGATTATTGGTACCGAATCAGTTTCGAAGGACTTTCCGGCTGGGTTTTCGGGGCATATTTGGAAATTTTTTCTTCAAAAGAGCAAGCCCGGGCGGTTTCGAGGGAGCTTAAATAGTGTTGTCCTATATTCTTCCGCCTATTATCGGGGCGGGGATCGGTTATTTGACCAATGCGGTGGCTATCCGCATGCTTTTTCGTCCTTTTACGGAGAAACGGGTTTTCGGCATCAAAATCCCTTTTACTCCGGGAATCATTCCGAAATACCGCTCTCAGTTGGCTGAAAATATCGGAGATATGGTCGCAAGGGAGCTGTTGTCCCGGCAAATGCTCGAAGAACATTTTCTTTCGGATCTGTTTAGGAGTCAAGCCCTGCCGCGCGTGGAAGAGCTCACAGCGAGGTGGGAAAACAAAAAAGTCGGTGAGTTGATTGTTTTTTTCAATAAAATACGGAAACAGGACCGCGATTTCGCGGAAACCCGGTGTATGAAAATTTTTGAAACCGCGGTAAAACGAGGAGATATCGGCAAACGGAAGCTTGGTGATTTCCTGCCCGCCGGGACCGAACCCTTTGCTTCCAAGCTTTTTTTACACATTTATCCGGTTCTCCTCGACTCTGTCATCCGGACGTTGAGAACGCCGGAAATACGCATCGTTTTAGAAGAAAAGGGAAGAAAATTTATCGAAGAGGTGCAGGAAAAGCTCAATTTTTTTCAAAAGTTTATGATTAACGCGGGGAGGTATGACAAAACCCTTAAAATTCGGATGCCCGAGATCATCGATGAGCTGCTCGACAACCTTCGGGAATTCGCCGCGCAACCGGAAACGGTCGAATATCTTTCCGCGTCGGTAAAATCCGGGTTCGGCTCCTACTCCCGTCTCAATATTGCGGAATTGGTTCAACACTTCGGGCTCTTCGATTCCGAAGATGTACCTCAAGACGGTTTCTTACGGATGATTTTTCCATTCCGTCATGCAACCATGAAAGAATTGTTGGGTCTGGATGAACAGAGCAGAAAGTATCTAGTCGATCTTCTGATTGGTTTCGGAGTAGAGCAGATTGTAACTCATCTCGATTCGATCCTGCGGATGCTCGATATACGAATGCTCGTAGTAAACAGAATTGATACATTGAACATCGAGGACGTGGAACGAATTCTTTTAATCATCATTGAAAAACATCTCACCTGGATAAATATTTTCGGCGCGTTCTTAGGCGCCCTCATCGGCGGCGTACAAATTTTTATCCGAATGTTTACTACTTGACGCGGAAGGTACGGTTGAGTATTTTAAACGTATAACCGAAAGGGGAGCTGGAATAAAGGCTGAGAGGAAGCGTAATGCTTCGACCCTTTGAACCTGATCCGGGTAATGCCGGCGTAGGGAGGTGTTTCCAACCAGAACCATACTCCTTTTTCCGGTTCTCCTTTCCAGCGGGAGAGGAGAATTATGACAAAACAAAAGCAAATCTCACCCGGAATCGGCCGCATCACCGCAATAGCTGCCGTGTTCGGCGGGCTTTGCATCTTGTGGGAAGGCCTTACCAGGAGCGGGGCTGTTCCGGCTTACATTCTGCCGCCCCTTTCCCAGGTGGTGAAGACAGCGGTGCTGCGCTTTTCCGAAATTCTTCCGCATCTCCTGCTTACTCTCCAGGCGGTTGGGTACGGCTTTGCACTCGCGTTGGGAACTGCTTTTATTTTTGCCGTGCTGATGCATCATTTTAATTTTTTTCGGAACATTTTTTATCCCATTCTGGTATTTTCCCAAACCGTGCCGCTTATTGTGCTCGCGCCCCTTTTCATTCTCTGGTTCGGTTTCGGTATTCTCCCGAAAGTCCTTATTGTGGTCTTGGTATGCTTTTTCCCTCTTGCCATCAACATGCTTCAAGGTTTTGATTCCGTGGACAACGACCTTGTCGACCTTCTGCGGACCATGGGGGCGGGAAATGGGAAAATCTTGTTTTTTGTGAAGCTGCCTGCCGCGCTGGATCACATATTTTCAGGGCTGAGGGTGGCTGTTACCTACAGCGTTATCGGTGCGGTTATCGGAGAGTGGATCGGCGGTACCGAGGGGCTTGGGGTCTACATGGTGCGGGCACAGAAGGCTTTTGCTATTGAGCGGGTGTTCGCGGCGGTGATCTATATTACGGCAATGAGTCTTATTTTGATCAGTTTAGTAATAATAATTCAAAAAGCGGCAATGCCGTGGAAACAGGAGGACTAATATGAGACACACGAAATTAATTATCGTGCTGATTGCGGTTTTTTTAACTGCAGGAGTTGTTTGGGCCGGAGGCAAAACCGAAGCCGGCTCGGACATGGAACCGGGGGAGAGGCGGGAACTCCGAGATACTACAATAATCCTTGAATGGATACCGAACACCAACCACACAGGAGTCTTTGTCGCGGTCCAAAAAGGCTGGTATGAAGAGGCAGGCCTTGACCTTGAGGTGAAACAGCCCACGGAAACCCTTCCTCCCTTGCTTGTAGCTTCGGGTACGGCGGATTTCGGTTTTGCTTCGCAAGAGGCGGTCACCTTCGCCCGTACTTCCGAGAACCCCATACCGGTGATTTCTATCGCCGCGGTCAACCGGCATAATACCTCGGTATTTGCGTCTCCCGCGGACCGCGGGATTGATTCGATTAAAGACTTCGAAGGGAAAACCTACGGCGGCTGGGGCTCGGAGTTCGAAGAGGCCCTGCTCAAGGCGGTCATGCAAAAAGCCGGTGCGGATTATTCTACGGTCAAGCTTGTCAATGTCGGTACGACCGAATTTTTTGCGAGCTTCAGACAGGGAATCGATTTCCGCTGGATATTTTACGGATGGGACGGCGTCCGCGCGGAAGGAGAAGACCGGGCTTTTAATTTCATCCCACTCATCGACATTGATCCTAAGCTCGATTACTACACGCCGACTATAATCACCGGAAAGAGCATGATCGAAGAAGAACCGGACCTGGTCCGTGCTTTTCTCCGGGCAACGGAACGCGGGTACCGCTATGCGGCTGAAAATCCGGAAGAGGCCGCGGACATCCTGCTCACCTATAATACCGATCTTGATAAAGAGTTCGCGTATGCGAGCCAGCGGTATCTTTCCAAGCAGTATCTCGGCGAAGAGGGGGAATGGGGGGTCATGGGAGAGAAAATGTGGCGGAATTTCGGAGACTTTTTATATGAATACGGATTGCTGCCCAAACCGTTCGACCACGCTTCGGCGTATACAAACAAGTTTTTGCCGTAGTAACATAGAATCGGGAGTATATGGATGGAAACGATCCTCGATGTCCGGTCAATTTCCAAAGCATTCGGCGAGGTGAATGTTTTCGCGGACCTTTCCTTCCGTGTGGCCCGGGGAGAGTTCGTTACACTTCTCGGGCCGAGCGGCTGCGGTAAGAGCACGATTCTAAACATTCTTTCAGGCCTTTTGAATCCTGACGGCGGAAAGGTCTCACTGCGCGGGGAGGACATTACAGGAGAAACGGGGCACGTGAGCTATATGCAGCAGAAAGACTTGCTGTTTCCCTGGAGGAGGATTATCGATAATATTGCCCTTCCCCTCCAGATTCAAGGAACGCGTTTAAAGCAGGCGAGAAAAAAAGTAAAACCGCTCCTTGTCGAATTCGGGCTAAAGGGTTTCGAGAACCGTTACCCCTTCCAGCTTTCGGGGGGGATGCGTCAGCGGGCGGCCCTTTTACGGACTTATTTATTTTCCAAAGAGGTTTTGCTTCTCGATGAACCTTTTGCAAAGTTGGATGAAATCACCAAGCGCAAACTGCACAGCTGGTTTATCGATGTGCTCGAACACCTGGAAAGCACGGTTTTTTTTGTCACCCACGATATCGACGAAGCATTAAAACTTTCCGACCGGATTTACGTGCTCTCACAGCGTCCGGCCCGGGTGATGAAAGTCGTGGATGCCGGAGGCAGAGGCAGACGAGGCGTAAAGCAGGAAATAATTCAATTGTTAGAGGAGGGAGAACGTATGCCGATCACAGAACCGTTTGATCGTTATGCAGACAAGTATGAAGAGTGGTTTTCCACCTTCAAGACCGTATACGATACGGAGGTGGAAGCAATTCGCGGAATTATGCCGAAAACCGGCACCGACGGCACGAAAGAGCCGAAGGGCCTTGAAATCGGCGCCGGAAGCGGTCTGTTTGCGGCAAGACTCGGGGTCAAGTACGGGGCGGAACCCTCCCATGCGATGCTCGAGAAATCGCTCAAACGGGGTATCAAAATGAAATACGGCGTAGCCGAGGCCCTCCCCTATATGGATGAGAGTTTCGATTATACTCTTATGGTGACTGCCGTCTGTTTTCTCGACAGTCTTGATGCGGCACTGGACGAGATCCACAGGGTTTTGAAGCCCGGAGGATGGGCGATCTTCGGCTTTGTCGATAAAGATTCTCCCCTCGGCAAAACATACCGGGAGCACAAGGAGGAGGATGTATTTTACAAACAGGCTTCCTTTCGGTCTGCTGAAGAACTCATCTACTGCCTGGAAGAGAAGGGTTTTCAGATCGAATATGTGGGACAAACGATTTTCGGCGGCCTCGATGAAATCAACGAAATCCAGGAGATGAGGGAAGGACACGGGGAGGGAGGGTTTGTCGTACTCAAGGCCGGAAAGCCGAAGGTGTAAAGCGGCGTATCTATTCCCCCGGCTGAATTTGCGGAAGGACCAGGGTAAAAACGCTTCCTTCGCCAATGGCGCTTCGAACCAACGCTTCCCCGCTGTGCGCTAAGGCAATATGCTTGACAATTGCGAGGCCCAGTCCGGTCCCGCCCATCTCCCTGCTGCGGGCCTTGTCTACGCGAAAAAAACGTTCGAATACCCGGTCTATACTGCCCGGGCCGATACCGCAGCCCCGGTCGGCTACGCTTACTTTCACGTGCTCATCATCGGCGGTGAGAAAAACCCGGACCGAGCTTTCCGCGTCGCTGTATTTGATCGCGTTATCGATAAGATTGACCACTGCCTGTTCGATAAGCTGCGGATTAATTTCCGCGGAAATGTCTGTCGGGGCTTCCATTTGTATTGAAATATTCTTCCGCTCGGCCTTTTCAGCACATACGCCTAATGCACGGGAAATAATGCTTGCGAGGGAAAACCGTTTAAACTCCGGCTCCTTAGTCTGCTCGAGGCGCGACAGGCTTAAAAGATCGTCAATAATGGAGTTAAGACGGTTGGTGTGTTTATTAATTATTCCTAAGAATTGTTCCGACTTAGATTGATCTTTGAGGGCGCCGCTTAAGAGCGTTTCGACAAAGCCCTTTATCGAAGTAATCGGTGTTTTAAGTTCGTGGGAGACATTAGCGACAAAATCTTTGCGCATTTCTTCAAGGGTCTTGATCTTCGTAATGTCGTGTAAAACGAGAAGCACCGCCGTGTCTGGTCCTTCGACGTCGTTGATCTTGATGGAGACCCCGTGAACCTGCAAGTGGAGTTGTTTCCCCTTTTCCGGAAATGCATTGTCCGGTTCGAAAAAGGCCGGGGAGGTCGAATAGAGAGAAATTGAAGTTTCCTCAGGCCCGCCGGTAAGAAGGATTCGGGTTGCAAATTCATAAAGCTCAGAATTGCGAAACACCTCGATCAGACTCCTATTTTTTACTTCCTCGGGTTTCCTGTTTATAATGGTAAGTCCCGCCCTATTGATTTTTTTAATGACTAAATGGGAATCGAGCATGATTACCGCTTCGATCATACTCGACAGGATCAGTTCCGACTCATTCCGTTGATTTTCGATCATTTCGATTCGGCACTTGAGCGCCCCCGCCATTGTTTTCATGGTTTCGGAAAGGGTGCGGAGCTCTTCCGGTTTTTCGATTTGCGGAAGATAAGTCAAGTCGCCGTTGCCGTAATGTTCGGCTGCCTGCTGGAGGATATTGATCGGTCCATAAAATCTTTTCAGGAGAAAAAAACCGATTAACGAAAAAATGAGTACAATACCGATGTTCACAACGGACCATCGTATGTAATTATCCCTTAAAACGCCCTGCGATTGATCTAATGGAATGCCGGTTTCTAAAACTCCATGAATGGTCCCTTTGTCATCATATACCGGCAAATAGACATGGAGTCCGGCCCCGCTGAAACCCGCGTAAAAGCGGGCGGTATTTCCTATTCCGCCGCCGGCAGCTTCCTGAAACGGAAGATGGTCTCCGATATTGCCGCGGTCAAGTGGATTTTGGAGGGAATCCCCGACAACGGTCCCGTTGAGATTGACCAGAGCAATATGAATTTCGTCTCCGTTAGATACAGTTTTACAGAACTTGTCGGCTTCTGAAGGGTTTTGAAAAAGCGGTTCCTCAATAACAGCGGAAAAGACCCTGCCGAGTCGAATGAGCGTATCTTTTTGCCGTTCAAGATGTAATTGTACGGTTTTTCGATATCGAGAGAGGCACCCGAAAGATATGATAATTAGGATAAGGAACGCGATCAAGAAAAAATTCCAAAGAAGCTTTTTCCCTCTCATCTATTCCAACTGCAATCTGTATCCGACGCCGCGGACGGTCTGAATGTGCTTGCCCATTTCCCCCAGCTTTTTACGCAGTCCTAAAATTTGTACATCCACGGACCTTTCCGTTACAGGATAATCTTCCCCTTTTACCGCTCCGATGATCTGGTTTCTTGAAAAGACCCATCCCGGGTTCTGGGCGAGAAACACAAGGATCGAGAATTCCGTTGCCGAGAGATCTACCGGCTTTCCTCCGGCCAAGACCTGGTGTTTCGATATATCGATGAAAATATCATGGATTTTAATTTTTTTCGGTTCCGGTTTTTTCGTTTCCTGCTTGTTTCTGCGCAGCACGGAACGAATTCGGGCTACCAAGATTTTAGGGCTGAAAGGCTTTGTGAGATAATCGTCCGCACCCATTTCCAAGCCGGTGATGATGTCGGAATCTTCACTCTTTGCCGTGAGCATGATAATCGGAATGTCACGGGTCTCGTCGTTTTGCTTGAGATTTCTGCATACATCGAGTCCGCTCACCCCGGGAAGCATGAGATCGAGAAGAATGAGATGAGGTTTTTTTTGGTAGACGAGGGTGAATGCATCTTCGCCGGAATTGCAGTAGAGAGCCTGATACCCTTCCTGCTCGAGGTTGTAGGTGAGAAGTTCGATGATGTCCTGTTCGTCTTCAACAATCAGAATCTTCTCATGTGCCATAATTATCTGTTTAACTCCATATGCCGGCCGGTTATTGAATAAACGACCCATTCACATATATTCGCCACATGGTCGCCTAAACGCTCCATGAACCGGTTTATAAAGAGCAGATCGGCTGCCTGCTCAATGTATTTTTTATCTTCTTTCATCGAATCGATGAGAATGCCGAAAAGTTTTCGATGAAGCTCGTCGATTTTTTCATCTAAGTCCGCGGTCCGTTTCGCCTTTTCGACGTCTCTCTGCACAAAAGAGTCGATGGCGTCGCGGATCATGGCAAGGCCGATTTCCGCCATATGGGGAATAAGTCCGGTCACGCGGTCGATATACGCGTGTTGTGCAAGACGTATCGTGGTCTGAGAGAGATGGACCGCATGATCGCCTACCCGTTCCAAATTAGACGCGATTTTAATGACCGTAATAATGCGGCGGAGGTCCGACGCAACGGGCTGTTCTGTTGCCAGGAGCATGGTGCAGGTGTCTTCAATGCTTATGTGCAGTTTGTTGATGACTTCATCTCCTTCAATGATCTTACTGGCGGTGTCGGTATCCTTGTTTTCAAAGGCATCCACCGCCCTCTGTATCGCTTCCTCAACCAGGGTGCTCATCTTTACAATTTCCTGTTCGAGGTTCTGAAGGGCTTCGGTAAAATGAATTCGCATAGTCATGGTTTTTCTCCTTAACCAAATCTGCCGGAAATATAATCTTCCGTTTTCTTTATTTTCGGATTAAAAAATATTTGTTCTGTAGATCCGCTTTCAATAATGACCCCTTCGAAAAAAAAGGCGGTGTAATCGGAAATACGGCCGGCCTGCTGCATATTGTGGGTGACGATTACGATCGTATATTTTTCCTTCAATTCGTCTATCAAGTCTTCGATGCGGGATGTGGAGATCGGGTCCAGCGCGGAAGTAGGCTCGTCCATGAGGACAACGTCGGGTTCTACCGCGAGAACACGCGCAATACAGAGCCGCTGCTGCTGTCCGCCTGAAATTCCTAAGGCAGGTTTATGCAGTCTGTCCTTGATTTCGTCCCAGAGGACCGCCTGCTTTAGACTCCGTTCAACTACTTCGTCCAGTTCTACCCGATTTTTAATACCGTGGGTTTTAGGGCCGTAAGCCACATTGTCATAGACCGACATGGGAAAAGGATTCGGTTTCTGGAAAACCATGCCGATTTTCTTCCGAAGTTCGATGACATCATAGTGGCCGTAGATGTCAACTCCGTCGTACTTCAATTCACCCGTAATAGTGACGCCGTCAATCAAATCGTTCATGCGGTTGAGGGTTCTGAGAAAGGTAGACTTCCCGCATCCTGACGGCCCGATTAAAGCGGTTACTTTGTTGGTTTCCATGTCTAAATCAACGGTTTTTAAGGCTTGAAAGTCACCGTAAAAAAGATCAAGGTTGCGTACATATAGTTTTACGTTTTGTTCCATTGTAACTCCTACTTCGTTCCCGCCATTTTATTCATCCTACCAATCAAACGAGTGGTAGCAAAATTGACTATAATAATGATAAAAACCAGAATTGACGCCGTCGCAAAGGCGCGTTCAAAGGAAATCGCCTCGGAGAAAAGCAGATACAGATGAAGGGACAAGACGCGAGCCGAGGAAGTGAGACTGTCGACGAGACTGTAACTCGACCCGAGGGTATAAAGCAGAACGGCGGTCTCTCCGACTACCCTGCCGATCGCTAAAATTATGCCGGTAAGGATCCCCGGCGTGGCAGCGGGAATGACCACTTTCCAAATGGTCTGTAGCTTTGTGGCCCCTAACGCAAGGCTGCCTTCACGAAAAGAAAGGGGGACCGCTTTGAGGGCCTCTTCCGCCGTCCTGATTATCGTTGGAAGTATCATGAGGGTGACGGTCAGGGTAGCGGTAATGAATCCGATGCCGATTCCAAGAATCCGCACAAAAATAATGTGGCCGAAAAGGCCGAATACAATTGAGGGAATTCCCGCGAGGGTCTCCGTCCCCATTCGAAGGATATTAACCAGCCTCCCCTGTTTCGCATATTCAACGAGATATACCGCCGCGGCAACCCCGATCGGAGTGGAGAAGGCAATGGTCAACAGGATGAGGAGCAGGGTATTGATGATGATGCTCGAGATTCCGCCCCATTTCCCGGACCTTGCCGGGGGGGTGACGAGAAACCGGAGGGTGAGATTCAGACCGCGTTCTTGCCGCTCGACTTCGACAATGGGCATCTCCTGTTCTACAGCATCCTTGTAAAGCATCAATCCCGCGGCCCCGTAGGTTTCCCGAAGGGTCCGTACGTACTCATCCATGGTGCCGGTTTGAATGGCATTTTCGGGGACCGTAAATTGTTCTTCAAAGTGTAAACCGATAAGAGAGGCATACGGTTCGATATTATTCGGCGGCAGTACGATCCGGACCGGCATATCCAATCCGCCTATATCCTGCCAATTGTCCGCTTCGCCGGTAAACAGGCTGCTGATTGCGTCCTGTTCGAGGTTCTGCAGCATTCGGTTGTTTCTGATTTCTATGACCGAAGGATGGACTACCACGCTTGTTCTGCGCAGGGGAATCATGTTCACTTTTTTCAAATGCACGCGTTCGGCATAATCGGCGGGAAGAATCCCGATTCCGCCTTTTGTTGCCCCGACCTTTTCGATCATTTCTTCCGGGGTCTTCACAAAGTTGGTATATTTGCTGAATGATTCACCGTCGTACAGAATGAAATCCATGAATGCGTTTGCAAAATCATGTCCCGCTCCGGTTTTAAAGGTATATGGATGGACCTTAATATCCTGCTGCGTATAAAATCCCCAATTTTCACGCCGTTCTTTCGTATAGATCGTATAAAGAGATTCGAAGGTGAGGTCTTTTGCTTTTATTTTCCTGTTGGTAATAATCACAAACTCACATCGATTGTCCGGACAAAGGACCGCTTCTTCTTCGGCGTACGTGACCTCATAGCCGGGACGTTTGTTGTAATAGAACCCTTTTACCAGGATATATCCGACAATCCAAAACAATATTGCGATGGTAAGTCCCGCAAAAAGCCAGATAATCCCTTTTGCAATTTTTTCATTTCTGAGGTTTTTTTTCGTGTATTTTGAAACAACCTTCACTTTAGGCCCCTTCCTTTTTCTCGAGGGAACGTTTCAAAAGAGTTTGTACCGCCAAGTTTAAAACGAGGATAAACACAAAAAGGACAATGCCGGTGGTGAATAAACTGGTCCAATGGTCTCCTGAGGCGTATTTCATGTCCGTTGCAATGTTCATCGTAAGGGTCCGGGCGTGGGAGAGGGGCCCTTTCGGCATTTGAATCGAATTCCCGGCCACCATGAGGACCGCCATGGTTTCTCCGATTGCCCGCATCATCCCGAGAATGATGCCGGCAATAATTCCGGACCGGGCCGCCGGAATGAGGGTTTTGTAGATGGTCTGCCAGTGGGTCGCGCCGAGAGCAAGGGAACCCTCCCGGAATTCATGCGGGACCGCTCGAAGAGAGACTTCGGTGATATTGATAATCGTCGGGAGGACCATGATCGACAATACGATCGAGGCGGTAGCGATACCGAGACCGGTAGGGCTGTCGGTCGCCCTGCGTATAAGGGGCGCAATCGCGATATAGCCGAAAAGTCCGTAAATGACCGAAGGAATTCCCGCGAGCAGTTCGACAACGCTTTTTAAAAATTTTGCCGTTTTTCCCTTAGACATTTCCGCAAGGAAAATACCAACGGAAAGTCCAACCGGCAGCGCAATGACAAGGGCGCCGAGGGTAATCCATATCGAGCCCATGATAAAGGGGAGAATACCGAACTTAGGGGGATCGCCGGTCGGTTCCCATTCTCTGCCGAAAAGAAACTCAAAAAGGCCTACCTTCCTGAATAACGGCGCCCCTTCAAGTACAATAAAAATGGTGATAAAAAATACGCTGAGTACGGAAAGAACGGCTGCGAAAAAAAGTATTTTTTCAACGACCTTTTCACCGGCTTTTTTGCTCTGGTTTTTCGGCAAGAAACGGCTCCGTTACATTAGATTTCCGTTAGGATACATTGAAAAAAACCGCCCCGGCAAGCAGGGCGGCTTAATGATTGATTTACTGAATCGGAATAAAAGCTTCTTCCGCGGCAATCGCCTGCCCGTCGTCGGAAAGGAGAAAATCTACGAAAGCTTTTTCAAAGGTGCCTTCTTCGAGTGCGCCCTTATGAATAATATTGAGTTTTCTGGAAACCTTGTAGCTGTCATTCAATATGTTTTTCTCGACCGGAGCAATACCGTCGACATTTATGCTCTTGGTGCCCGGGTCGCGGTCGATGTAGCCGAAACCGCAGTAACCGATTGCGTAAGGAGTGCTTCCCACCTTCGCGACCATGTCCCCGTTGGAAGTAACAATTGCAGCATCCTTTCTGAATTTCATATCAAAGTTTTTAACGGTTGAGTCGTTAAAGCAGCTTCTTGTTCCCGAGGCTTCATCCCGGTTAAAGACCGCAATTTGCTTGTCAGGGCCGCCGACTTCGCTCCAATTGTTAATTTCTCCGGCAAAAATCTTAGAAACTTCTTCGAGGGACAGGTTGTCGATGGTCACGCTTCCCTTGTTCACGATTACCGCTACGCCGTCTAAGGCGACCGGAGTCGCCATTGCGCCGGCTTCTTTCTCTCCGCTTTTTAATTCCCTGGAAGCGCCGCCTAACGAATAGGTGCCTTCGAGGACACCCTGGACACCGACACTGGAGCCCTGGCTGTCGTAGCTGATATTCAGGCCTTGATACTTTTCTTCGAAGTCTTCGATCGCGGCGAGGGCAATCGGTTCAACCGTTGTCGACCCGCCGAACTCATAGTCACCGCTGAAACCATCAGATTCTTTCGATCCCCCGGCGAACACGGCAGCGCCCGCGGCAAGAAAAACGATTGTAAAAATGAGCAGTTTCTTCATTATTATTTTCCTCCATAAATAGAATGCTTCTTAGGCGCAACATAGGTAACAATGATGAAGATTCGATTAAAGAAATGTTAGAATTGTGTTAGTGTTTTTTTTCAAATTCCGAGCTGAACCATCTGAACATCGCTTCGATTCTGTTGGAAAAACTCTCTTTTTTCTTTTCCACCAGTCCGAAAAGGTCGTATGTTCTAACCGCGCAGTTTCCGTAAAAGAGAACATAATCTTCCATTACCCTGATGACGATGTGCATCTGCATATTGTTTTCCCGTATCAGCGGAATTAACATATACCGGAGTACGGAAAGATTGGAGATCGTGATTGAAATCCACGGGCCGCCTGCTCGATAGAGGATATGAGAGAGGCTCTTCCCAAAGGTGAGGTCCTCCTGAAAGGCAAAAACAGAAGATTCGGAAGGAACGTCTCTCGTCACCGGGTCGGGTATTCGGTTCCGGTCCTCCGGGTTGTCAATCGCGTAAAATTCTTTAAAAAAAGTACGCATTCGTTCTCTCGACGCGCTGTAGTATTCGATTCCCTTCAGGCTGCTTACCCTTCGCAATACATTGTAGATGGCGTGGATATCATCCTCGGCAGGCGCGAGTCCGGGGGCATGAAGGAGATATACCGTTTCCACGCCGATATTCGGACCGATATTTTCTAAATCTTCACTAATGACCCCGCTGAAGGGCGATGATGGCAAATATTCAGTATAAGGATCATCAAAATAAAATCGGCTTACTTTTCGTTGATTGTAGAGTTCCGCGGATTCCTCGATCCCAAAACCCGGAATGAGGGAATTTACCCGGTCCACCGCGCTTATCAAGTCTTCCGCGCCGGAAGCAGCGGGAAGGAGGATCAGACCGAAAAAGGTTAGAATTGAAAAAGAGATGATTCTCATGGTAGGGTGAAGATAAATTGAAAAAGCCGATATTGCAAGAGGGCGGCAAGAGGGAACATGACAAAAGGGAACAGGAACAGGACAATTATATTCACCGGCGGCGGCACCGCCGGACACGTATTTCCTGGGCTGGCGGTTTTAGAGGAATTGAAAAAGACGTGGGAAGGGGAAATCCTTTGGATCGGATCGAAAAACGGTATGGAGCGGGGCATTGTCGAGAAGGCAGGTGTTCGGTACGTAGGTATTCCATGCGGCAAGTTTCGCCGCTATTTTTCCGTAAAAAATATTTTCGATCTCTTCAGAATCGCTTTCGGTATCGTAAAGAGCGTCAAAATCATGAAAAAAATAAAGCCCGCGTTTTTATTTTCAAAAGGAGGGTTTGTGTCCGTTCCACCGGTGGTTGCAGCCGGTAGGAGCGGAATCCCGGTGATCACCCACGAGTCTGATTCCGATCCGGGGCTCGCCACGAGAATCAACGCAAAATACGCGGATAAAATTTGTGTCTCCTTTGTCGAAACCTTGGAATATCTCAAGCCGGAGTACAAAGCGAAGGCTGTTGTAACCGGGAACCCGATCCGAAAAGAAATCGTATATGGCGACGCGGAAAAGGGAAGGGCGTTTATCGGCGCGCCGAAGAAACAAAAAATTATCTTTGTTTTAGGGGGAAGCCAGGGCGCCCTGCAGATAAATCGGCTCATTGAACAAATCATCGAGGAACTGACCCGAGATTATTTCGTGGTCCATCAAGTCGGAAAGGCCTCGTACAGGGAATCTCGGCATTCCTTTTACAAAACAATTATTTTTATCGGCGCGGAACTGCCGGACATTTACGCGGCAGCTGATTTGGTGGTGAGCAGGGCCGGCGCCAACACCCTGGCCGAAATCAGCGCGACGGAGAAACCGTGCGTCCTTATACCTCTGATGAAAGGCGCCGGACGGGGAGACCAGGTAAAAAACGCAAGGCTGTATGAATCGCGCGGCGCTGCCCGGGTCCTAATCGGCGGGGAAGCAACGCCGGAAAATTTGCTCACCGTAATACGGGCGCTCTTTGAGGATTCGAATAAAATGAAGCGCATGGGAGCCGCTGCGGCGGAAATCATGCCTCCTGCCGCGGCCGCCAACATTGTCGCTGAAATCAATTCTCTTTTGAGTTCCAGGTGATGGAAATAGGCGCCTTGGATATTATTTTTGCCGTTATCATTCTCGTAGCGGTCATTCGGTGTGTGTACCGCGGCTTTGTAACGGAAATACTCTCGGTTGCGGCGATCCTCGCGGGAATTATCGTAGCAATTCTTTTTGCAAAACCGGTAGCGAATATTCTTGAGGAACACTTAGGAATTGCGAATTGGACCACCGTGGTCGCCTTTCTCGCTGTTTTCCTTGCCGTATACATTATTATTAAAATCAGCGAAGGGCTCATCCACCGGGTATTCGAAAAACTCCAGTTGGAACGGCTCGACCGGGCGTTAGGGTTTTTTTTAGGTATATTAGAAGGAGTGCTCATTACCGGAGTGATTATCTTGGTCCTCGAGATACAGCCTTTCTTCGATGTCACGGAGCTTTTAGAAGAAAGTTATATAGCCGGGTTTATGTACCGGCTGCTGCCGAAGGGGATCGAACTATTCCAGTTGAAGGAAGAGATACATGTTTGAAAATATTTTCGGGCAGGAAAAAATCGTCGATCAATTACGGCGGGAAATTAATACGGGATCGCTGCCGAACTCTCTCCTCTTTTACGGCGAACCATTTTCCGCTAAAACGACTACCGCTATCGAGCTGGGGCGGATCTTGCTGTGTGAAAAAGGGGAAGCCCGGTGGGAGTGCGAATGCAATTCCTGTGTTCAAAACCGTCTTCTTATTCATCCTTCCCTTATTTTGGGAGGCCCTGCTTCATTCCTCGACGAAATTTTTGCCTGCGGAAGTATATTAAAAAGGCAGACCCGTCCTGCCGCCGCCTATCTTTTTATCCGTGCCTTGCGGAAATTGGTGAGAAGGTTCGACCCCGAAGTGTGGGAGGGGGGTGAATCGAAACGGAAGCGGGTCGACGAATTGATAGAAACGATCGAAGAGTGCATCTCACTTTTTTCACCGGAAAACCCGCGCCCGCCGGAAAAAGAACTGGCTAAAGAAATCGAGACGTGTTTGGAAAAATCCGCGCTTCTGGCGAAAGCATACCCGCAGGACACGATTCCAATTAACAGTATCAGAAAGATAATTTCCTGGGTGCATACCACTTCTGCCAGCGCAAACAAGGTAATTATTATCGAGAACGCGGACCGGATGGGAGACGCTTCGAGAAATGCATTGTTAAAAATCCTTGAAGAGCCGCCAAAAGGTGTTTATTTTATACTTATAACAACGAGGAAGGGGCTGATTATTCCGACGATTATTTCAAGACTTAGGCAATACTACTTTCCAAAGAGAGATATGCCGGTGGAAAACAAAATACTTTCTTCGGTTTTTCGAGAAGAATCGGGCGAATATCCGGACTTGGAGACCTATTTTCTTGCCTGGAGAAACATTCCGGTCGGAAAACTGCGTCAAGCCGCAATACAGTTCCTTTCGCTTATTTTTAACGAACCTGAGGACTACGGTGAAAAAATACCTGAAATACTGGAAAAATTGGTCGACAAGGAGCATGCGAAGGTATTTTTAACGGCCCTTCAGGATGAACTCCATAAAAAATTGCACCGGGAGGAATCGGAACGCACTCGAATGGCTGAGATAAGGGTCTTTGAGGAATGGGCGGTTCAAATCCGGAACTGCATGCGGGGAGTGGAAATGTACAATCAAAAACCTTCGTTACGGATACAAGACCTATTTTACACGATGCGTTTATCGGTATGAGAAATTTTTTAAATAAGGCATTAGAAAAACTCGATAAACTCGATTCAGAGCAGATCCATACGCTGATTTTCGACATTGCAAATGAAAACGACCGCCTTGAAGCGGTACTTCAGTCAATGCCTGACGGTATCATCGTTTCCGACACCGAGTACAGAACAATTCTCGTTAACAAGGCAGCGGAGCGTTTTTTACATGTGCGCGGCACTGAAAGCCTCGAGCGTATCGTTTGGGAATCGATTCCGGACGAGGAAATCGCGACCTTTGTCCGCGGGACTTTAGAAGACGAAGAAAAGGTAATAGACAAAGAGTTCACCGTCGATACAAAAGGAATGAAGAAACAGCTCTATCTGAGCATAGTTCCTCTCGTGAAAAACGGAAGCATACAAGGCAGTCTTATTCACATAAATGACGTTACGGAAAAAAAAGAACGGGAGGCCCGTCTGCGGAGAGCCGAATCACTCGCCGCGCTGACTACTCTTGCCGCGGGGGTTGCCCACGAGATAAAAAATCCTCTCGGTTCGATCAGCATCCACATCCAGCTCATTCAGAAAGTCCTCGATGAGTCGAACAAAACCGATAAAAAGACAATTAAAAATCATATCGAGATCATCAATGAAGAAGTGAACCGGCTAAACAGTATTGTTGTAGATTTTCTCTTTGCGGTCCGTCCGATGGATATTAAATTGGAGGAACGCAATATCAACGAAATTATTATCGACGTGCTGGAACTGGTCGAAGTGGAAGTCCAAAATTCAAACATAAAATGCAAGAGCGAATTGGCCCGGAACCTGCCGAAACTTTCGCTCGATGAAAAATATTTGAAGCAGGCTTTACTTAACTTGATCAAAAACGCGATAGCCGCGATGCCTGAAGGAGGCACGCTGACGGTGCGGACGGAACTGAGGGGAGACCGCGCCGCGGTACACGTGAAAGATACGGGGTGCGGGATTCCCGAAGAAATACTCGAGAAAATTTTTGAACCCTACTTTACGACGAAAGATTTCGGTTCCGGCTTAGGGCTTACCGTTGTATATAAAATTGTAAAGGAGCATTTCGGAGACATTTCCGTGTTTTCTAAGGAACACGAGGGAACTACCTTTACGCTTCTGTTTCCCGTACCGCAAAAGGAACTGCATTTGATTGGTTGGCAGGGGGCTGATGATGAAGTTTAACGTAATGATTGTTGACGACGAAAAAAACATTCGGGAAGGTTTGGGTAAAGCGCTCGAGATGGACGGGTACAATGTCTATCTTGCCGAGAATGGGAAAAAGGCATTCGATTTAATAAACAAAACTGAAATGGACCTTGTTATCGCGGACTTAAAGATGCCTGAAATGTCCGGCGAGGAACTTCTAAAGCGGATTTCCAGCTCCTTCCCCACGATCCCGGTCATTATTCTGACCGGCCACGGCACCATTGAATCCGCCGTAAACGCTATGCGGAACGGGGCCTACGATTTTCTTACCAAGCCGGTTAATCTTGATCGGCTCTCTCTCCTTGTTAACAGGGCTTTAAGCAATCGTCACCTGATCCTCGAGCACCGGGCCCTGCAGGAAGAGATTGAGAAAAGCAAGAGCAGAATGAAGGTTGCAAAGGTCATCGGCAAGAGCTCAAAGATGAAGCAGGTGATCGATATTGTCGAACAGGTGGCGGAGACCAAGGCTTCGGTGATCATCACCGGAGAGAGCGGCGTTGGAAAAGAGCTTGTTGCCGACTCCATACATAAGTTATCGAACCGGAGAGACAAGCCGTTTATCAAAGTCCACTGCGCCGCCTTAGCGGAGAGCCTTTTGGAAAGCGAGCTGTTCGGCCATGAAAAGGGGGCCTTTACCGGCGCCGTGGGAAGAAAGCGCGGGCGTTTTGAGCTCGCTCATACAGGGACTATATTTCTCGATGAAGTTGGAGAAATCAGTCAGAGTGTTCAAATAAAAATTTTGCGGGTCCTGCAGGAAAAAAAATTCGAGCGGGTAGGAGGGGAGGAGACCCTGGAGGTCGATGTACGGGTGCTTGCCGCAACGAACAAAGATCTTGCAAAGGAGATCGAAGCAGGTAATTTCCGGGAAGACCTCTATTACAGGCTCAATGTAGTAAACATCCACGTTCCTCCTCTGCGGGAGCGGAAAGAGGATATCCCGATCCTTGCGGCCGCATTCCTGAAAGAATTTGCCGAAGAAAACGCGAGAAATATCGAAGGCATCGATCAGCGGGCCATCAATATCCTTTACAACTACAACTGGCCCGGAAACATTCGGGAGCTTAGAAACACCATTGAAAGCGCCGTGGTTCTCTGCAAGGGACATGTCATCAACGAAGAAGACCTTCCGCCTTCAGTGCGCAGCGGATTGGAACAAAACTCGATAAAACTCAGTATCGGCACCTCTTTAGGGGAGGCCGAAAAAGAAATTATCCGAACCACTCTTCTCCACAACAACGGAAACAAGAGTAAAACCGCGGACATACTCGGGATTGGCCGAAAAACCCTGCATAGAAAAATTCAGGAATACAACATCGAAGAGCCTGTGGTTCCCGGCAGCTCATAAATCCCGGAAAACACATACTGCGCCGAGGCCGTGATCAAGACCTCGTTTTTTTGCTCAGCCCATTGGAAGAAAACCTTTTGTTTATGAATATTCAAGACCGCTTCCCGATCTAAAAGTCCGTTCATTACTCCCGCCGCACCGGCGGCGGCGCAGGCCGGAATAAAATCGATCTGAAGACGCTTATGCGGCCAGGTTTTCACTCGTGCAGTTTCCCGGTCTATTAAAAAAAAGAAAACCGTACGGCTTTGCCGTTCCGTATCATATTCCGCGTCGATTCGCCGGGAAATCGAGTAAAGCCTGCGAAAATCCCAGTCCGTTGTAATGTGAACGAGAAACTCGTAATCCGGGTCGAACGAAACGGAAGAAAAGGCATACTGTTTTCCGTCGATGAGTATGGGAAATGTATAGTCCGCCTCAGGCGATTCAAGCAGTTCCGATTTGTCGTTGCTGTTATAGGGAGTGCCGAGGGAAACCCGGAAATTATTGCTGTCGATCACATCGACGGGAACTTCCCGGCCGGAAAACGATACGGAAAATGATTTTACTCCGGTCACGCCGCAGTCGAAAAGATATCTGGACAGGGCAATTACCGCGTCGTAGCTCGGAAAGGTTTCGTTTCCGTCCGGCAGGAAAAATCGGGCGGAGGTTTGAGCTGAAGATAAATCGGAAACAAAGAGAACGCCGTTTGCGCCGATCCCTGTATGAGGTTTTGAAATAATATGTGCAATTTGGGGAAACTGTTCCTGAGCGAGGTGGTCGTTCCTCGCGCAGTTTATGAGTACAAAGTCATTAGCGATGCTTTGCAGTTTATAGAAATCAATTTCCATTCCGGTTTAAAAAAACTCTTTGTGAAGCCTTAAAACGGCTTCCTCCATACTACTTTCCGGGACGACGAGGGAGAGGTTGATGTCGGAAGAACCAAGGGAAATCATACGGACCGAGAGACCCTGCAGCGCGTTAAACGCGCGGGCGATATAGGTAGAGTCTTTCCAGAAATCTTTGCCCACGAGGCAGATGATGCTCTTATCTTCCTCTACCGCGACCGCTCCGAGGGTTTTGAGCTCCTGCACGATAGGATCGATATTTTTTACGTTATCGATGGTCATGGACACGGATACCTCAGAGGTTGCGATGAGGTCGACCGGAGTCCGGTAGGTTTCAAAAATTGAAAAAATCCTGCTTAAAAACCCATATGCGTTGAGCATTCGGGAAGATTCAATATTAAGCAGGGTAATCTTTTTTTTGCCGGCGATGGCCCGGAGGCCCCGCTCTTTGACCGAAGAAGTGATGGCGGAAGAAGCGCCGTTCGGGTCATTGGTGTTTTTTACAAGGACGGGAATATTTTTACGGACCGCAGGCTGAATAGTCGAAGGATGAACAACCTTCGCGCCGAAATAGGCGAGTTCAGCCGCTTCATCATAGCTTATTTCAGGAATCGTACTGGCTTGATCGACGATTCTGGGGTCGGCGGTCATAATGCCGTTTACATCGGTCCAAATTTGAACTTCCTCTGCGTTCAACGCTCCTCCAAAGATCGTAGCGGTAAAGTCCGATCCTCCGCGTCCGAGGGTTGTGACGGCGCCGCTCTCGTCCCTTGCGATAAAACCTTGGGTAATAAGCAGCTTTCCCGGTTCCGGTTTGACCGACTGTCGGATTTTTTGGTCGGTCTTTTCGAAATTGGGCGAAGCGGAGACAAATTCACTGTCCGTGACGATCAAATCCCGGGCATCGAGGAATTCCGCTTTTATGCCCTTTTCCTTGGCGCGGTAGTAGAGCAGGGTAGTGGAAAGCAGTTCTCCGAAAGAAACGAGTGTATCGCTGCTTCTTGGCGTGCACTCGCGAAGAAGCAGCAGTCCCTTCGAAAGGGAAGCCAATTTTTCGATGTATGATTTTATGCGGGAAAGGGCCTCGATCAGATTACTGCCGGTTAAGAACTCATCGGCAGCAGAAATATGCAGTTCCCTGATGAATTCGGTCAATTCAGCTGCTTTCTTTTCATCCCCTGATTCTGAACCGGATGCGATGCCAAGGAGCGTATCTGTCACCTTCGCCATCGCGGAACTGACAATGAGAGGGGCGCGGTTAAGCTGGGCTGCCGCAATATCGAGGGCTTTGTCCATCAATGAAGCATTTTGAACGGAGGTTCCGCCGAATTTCAGCACGATCATAATTAGGAAGAATTACACATTCCATTTGATATGTCAATGCTGATAGGTTAATCTATGGGTGTGAAAGCTCAGGAACGAATTGAAAAACATGCCGCGGCCGGCCTTCGTGAAGCGGTCCATTCCGCCTTCGGGCAGGAAATTCTAGCAGTCGGAAGATGCGGCCAAAACGGAAAGGTGACCGACATTACCGTGGCGGCGCGGGGAAACGCATCCCAAGTACCCGCGCTTTACATGTATATGGAACGGGGGGATGTGGTGATCCACAATCATCCTTCAGGAAACCTTTCCCCAAGCGACGCCGATTTGGCGGTCGCCTCCCGCATCGGAAACCAGGGGATCGGGTTTTTTATCATCGACAACAGCGTTGATAACCTTTACGCGGTTGCCGAGCCGGTCCGTGAAAAACCGGCTGAACGAATCGAGCCCGGCGAACTTTCTCCGTATCTCGACGCCGGGGGAAAGCTCTCTAAAATTCTTCCCGATTTTATCCCGAGAACGCAGCAGCAGCAAATGCTCGAAACGGTGCTCAAGGCCTTTAATGATGAAGAATACGCCGTAATCGAAGCCGGTACCGGGGTGGGGAAATCTTTCGCCTACCTGCTGCCTGCCGCGGTCTGGGCGGAGCGCAACCAAGAGCGGATCATTGTTTCGACCCATACCATCAATCTTCAACAGCAGATTATCGAGAAGGACATTCCCATCATCAAACGAGCCCTCGGGAGCAAAGTCAAAGCCGTACTTGCAAAAGGAAGATCCAACTATATCTGTTTAAGAAGACTTCAGGATGCAATCGACGAGATCGATCTTTTTCCTGATATGCTGAAAGAACTGCAGGCCCTTAGAGAGTGGGCGGAAAGGTCCGGAAACGGAAGCAGAAGTGATTTGTCTTTCTTTCCGTCTCCCCAACTCTGGCAGACGGTCTGTTCCGAAGCGGACGCTTGCCTCGGTTTAAAATGCCCGTATCGTGAAAAATGTTTTGTTCTCAAGGCCAGGAAAGAAGCCGCGTCCGCCGATATCATTGTTGCGAACCATCATCTCATCTTTGCAGATCTCGCCATGCGGATCGAGGAGGTCGGGTTCGAGTCTACCGCGGTATTGCCCCCGTGCAAGCGCTTTATCTATGACGAGGCCCACACGATAGAAGAATGCGCGACCTCTTTTTTCTCGCAACAGGTCAACCGATTTATCCTCGGGAAACAATTCCAGCGGCTTTCGCGTAAACAGGGTAAAAAGAGTTCCGGGGTACTGATGAAAATAAAGAGCATTATCTCGGATGAAAAACGGCTGACCGCGGTACAGCAGCGAATCCGGGAGGTGAACGGAAAATACGATGCTTTAGAAGCAATTACCCTGACATGGCTGGGTGATCGATCTAATTTGCTGCTCAATTACAATCAAGACACCGGTTCGGAAGAACCAGCAGCCGATCCCGCGGCGGATATTCCTTTTATTGAACCGTACAAGGGGTTTCAAAACTCCCTCCTGTCCCTCATTGATGAACTTTTTTCTCTCCGCGCGGCCATTCCGGATTCTTTTTTGGAAGAACCTGAGGTATACGAACTGGACACCGTGATCCGGCGGTTAGAGACCATTTCAGGCGGCAGTCATTTATTTATTGAAGGCGCTGACCCGGACCAATATATTTACTGGATTGAACGGAAACGTTCAAGCTCGGGTGAATATTTTACAAATTACGTGGTAACGCCGATGTCCGTTTCTTTAATCATGAAGGAAGCCGTATTCTCGCCGAACAAGACGATTGTGTGTACAAGCGCCACCCTGACCGTAAGAAACAGTTTTATCAACTGGCTGAAAAAGGTCGGTCTAAACGATTCCGTTGACCAACGGGTACAAACCTGCCTGCTCGATTCGCCTTTTCCCTTCGATACTAATGTTCTTCTTTCCGTTCCGGTGGACGCGCCGCTGCCCAATCAAGAAACTTTTCTTCAATATAGCGCCGAAACCGTGCAAAAAATATGCGAGATTACCGAGGGCCGCGCCCTGGTGCTCTTTACTTCCTATTCAATGCTTAATCATGTGTACGACGCCGTTGTGCCGGCCCTGCGTGACCGGGGTATAACCTGCATGAAGCAGGGAGATGACGACCGCGGGAGGCTGCTTACCCATTTTACCGCAGATATTTCGAGTGTTTTGTTTGCCACCGATTCTTTCTGGCAGGGGGTCGATGCTCCGGGAGAAGCATGTAAAGCCGTGGTCTTATGCCGGCTTCCGTTCAAGGTACCGACTGAGCCGGTCATTAAGGCGAGGATGGAGATGATGAAGCGGCAGGGACGAAATCCTTTTTTCGAGATGTCCCTGCCTGATGCGGTGATGAAATTGAAACAAGGCTTCGGGCGGCTTATTAGAAAGCAGAATGATTCGGGAATTGTAGTCGTCCTCGATTCAAGGATTGTCCGAAAGAATTACGGCAGATTTTTCCTGGAGTCCCTGCCGCGGACCCGGCGTACGTTTAAAGAAACTGACCAGGTACTAGAAGAAATAGAGCGTTTTTTATATTAATGTTTGTTGTGAAAAAAAAAGAGCAGCACAGGGCCGCTCTTTTCTCGTTCTAATCGGAAACCGGTTATTCGATGATCGCAAGGATATCCGACATCTTGATAATCAACTGGTCATCACCGTCAATTTTGACGGACGTACCTGCATACTTATCATACATGATTTTCTGTCCGGTTTTCACTTTAATCGCGTCTTTGTCGTCGCCGATAGCGACAACCTTGCCGATTTGTGTTTTTTCCTGGGCGGTTTGGGGAATAAAAATACCTCCCGCGGTCTTTTCTTCGACTCCTTCCATTTTTACAAGCACCCGATCCCCGATTGGTTTGATTTTCATTTTTTCCTCCTCACTGTATGTTTTTAAAATTAGTCTTTTTTGTTGGAAGATATTGATCAAATGAAATATACGAATGATAGAAAACAAGGTCAAGAGGATTCTTTTTATTTACGGTTGTTTATAGAAGTTTCTGTTAGTATTTTATAAACACAGAGGGATTATACATCATGGAGGAGTGGAAACGCCACCTTAACCGGGGTAAAGATAATTTAGCAAAACATGATCCTGCCGAAGCTCTTAAAGAACTTCAAATGGCCATAACGGAATGCCCGGTGGATGAAAACAAAAACCTTGCGAAAGTTCTTTTTTATACCGGCATAACCTTGCATAAACTCGGGATCCCAAACGGCGCCCTTAAGAGCTGGGTCATAGCGCAAAAAATCAATAAACGCGGCTACAGTTCAAAAATGGTAAAACGGTTTATAAACGGATACGGCATGGTTCGGCAGCAAAACGAGGAACTCGACGATTGGAAGGCTTTTTATTCCATCCAGCTCGAAAAGTATTTGAAAAGTAAGGAGGCCGGCGCTGCCGCTGAACCGGACGAGTATGAAGAGTTAAAGGAGAAGATTTGCGATGCTTGGGGTGAAATATGTGAATATTTTTCCTTAGGCGGGATGTCTATTGAGGAAAAATTACACATTTTCGAAAAGATTGAACTCGATATCAACGGTTACAACAACGATGCCGCAACGCAGGGCGCCTCAGTGTACGTAAATTTTAGACAAAAAAAACGGTTTTCAGCCGATGACCGATGCTCATGCGGAAGCGGACTGCAATTCGGCATGTGCTGCGGGCGCACGCCGGGCGAAGACGAGCTCTTAAATGATAATAAATGACCCAGTTTTCGGCTTTTTGAGGCGATGTGAGTCATAATGGCACACTTTGTCTCTAAGGGTCGGAAGCTTACATGAGCTTTTTTTTAATTCCTTATCCAATAAAGAATTATAAACACCCGAATTATATAAAGTTGGTACGTAACTTGCTTATATCTATGCAAGGGGGATCTATGAACGCAACAAAGCAACTGACTAAAAACAACACACAAGCAAACCGTGATGAAAATATTCTTTCTCTTTACTTAAAGGAAATAAATCAAATACCGCTCCTTACAAGGCAGGAAGAGGACAAATACGCCAGACTCGCTGCAAAAGGAGATGAAAAAGCCAAGGAAAAACTCATCAGCGCAAATCTCCGCTTTGTCGTGAATGTAGCAAAAAAGTATCAGAACCAGGGACTTCCTTTGTCGGATTTGATAAGCGAAGGGAATATCGGTCTCATGAACGCAATCGAGCGTTTTGACGTTGATAAGGGATATCATTTTATTTCCTATGCTGTCTGGTGGATCAGACAAGCGATCCTGAAGGCAATCTGCGAAAAATCGCGGATGATCCGGCTGCCTCTTAACCGTGCGAATGAGCTCGTGCAAATTGAAAAAGCAAAAAAACAGCTCCAGACGGACCGCGGTATGGACCCCGAAATGGGAGACATCGCCGATGCGGTTAACATGGAAGAAGACCATGTCACCGATTTGATCAATATCTCGAGGGACCTCGTGTCTCTGGAAACCCCCGTGTACAATGAGAAGGACAGTTCCATGCTCGGCGATTTTGTCGAGGATGACGGATATAAGCATCCGGAAGAAACGGTCATCGAACATTCACTCAAGGCAGATATCAATTCTGTCCTCGATACGCTGAGTGAAAAAGAAGCTGATATCATTCAGCATCGGTTCGGCCTGAACGGCCGGAATCCGCTTTCCCTGAAGGAAATCGGAGATCAGTACAATCTCACAAAGGAACGGATCAGACAGATCGAGAAAAAGGCGATCAAGAGGCTGCAGCACCCTTCACGAAGCAAATACTTAGAAGCCTATACGGCATAATATATATATCGGTATAAACGGCGGGTCTATGGGGCCCGTCGTTTATATTTTATTGTATAGTAAAAACTTATTTTTACTCTGCTTGACAGAGTAACCCTATTGCATTAATCTGAACCAATCAAATCTGGAGGTCTAAATCTAATTATGGCAACGAAGTATGTGTATTTTTTTGGAAATAAGAAAGCGGAAGGTTCCGCGAAAATGAAAGACTTGCTCGGCGGAAAAGGCGCTAATTTGGCGGAAATGACAAGTCTTGGGGTGCCTGTTCCGCCGGGATTTACTATTTCAACGGAAGTTTGCGCGGAATATTATGCAAACAACAAAAAATATCCCGCGGGGGCCGAAGAAGAAGTGGAAAAGAATCTCGATAAGCTCGAGAAGATGATGGGCAAAAAACTGGGTGACAGCGAAGACCCGCTTCTCGTTTCGGTCCGTTCCGGGGCGGCTGTTTCGATGCCCGGTATGATGGACACGGTACTCAATCTCGGACTCAATGATAAAGCAGTGGAAGGGCTCGCAGCACAGTCCGGGAACGAAAAATTCGCGTGGGACGCGTACCGGCGTTTTGTAAACATGTTCGGCGACGTAGTAAAAGGGGTCGCGCACGAACATTTTGAAAAAGTTTTATCCGCCCTCAAAAAGAAGAAGGGTTATGACGAGGACATCGAACTGCAGGCGGAAGATTGGAAACAAATTGTACAGCAGTACAAAGAGGTGTACAAAAAACACACGAAACAAAATTTCCCCCAAGATCCGAAAAAACAGCTCAGGGAAGCCATCGATGCGGTTTTCGGCTCATGGAACAATCAAAAAGCGATAAAATACAGAAAAATTAACGATATAAAAGGGCTCAAAGGAACGGCTGTCAATGTACAGTCTATGGTGTTCGGCAATTTCGGTGACGATTCCGGAACAGGAGTCTGCTTCTCCCGGGACCCGGCAACCGGCAAAAAAATCTTCTACGGAGAATATCTCATGAATGCTCAGGGAGAGGATGTGGTCGCCGGTATCCGCACCCCGAAGGAAGTAAAGACCTTAAGCAAACAGAACCCTAAAATCTACAAAGAGCTTGTCGATATTAAAGACCGGCTCGAGGTCCATTATAAAGACATGCAGGACATGGAGTTTACTATCCAGCAGGGTAAACTTTATCTTCTGCAGACGCGGACCGGGAAAAGGACCGGCGCTGCCGCAATTAAGATTTCGGTAGATATGGTCAAAGAAAAGCTTATTGATAAAGAAACGGCGGTTATGCGGGTCACCCCGAATCAGCTCGACCAGGTGTTCCATCCCATGATCGATCCGAAAATGAAGAAAAAAATGTCTGCTTTGGCAAAAGGACTGAACGCGTCTCCGGGTGCGGCAACCGGCAGGGTCGTTTTCACTGCCGACGATGCCGAAGAGTGGGCCGAATCGGGCGAAAAAATCCTGCTCGTTAGAAGGGAGACCTCGCCCGAGGATATAGGAGGAATGCACGTAGCGGAGGGCGTTCTTACTTCTACCGGCGGGATGACGAGCCATGCGGCGGTGGTAGCCCGCGGAATGGGGCTTCCTTGTGTTGCAGGCTGCAAGGAGATAGAGATCAGCGGTAAGAGTTTTACCGTCAAAGGGAAGAAATACAAAGAAGGTGATTCGATTACCATCGACGGAACCAGCGGCGAAGTGTTCGAGGGCGAAATCGACTTGATCGAGCCGAAACTTTCCGGAGAATTAGGAACATTCCTCTCCTGGACCGATGAAATCAGGAACAAAGCAAAACGGGCCGGCATCAAGCAGACGGGCTTTGGAATCAGGACAAACGCCGATACTCCGGGAGATACCAAGACCGCCAGGAAATTCGGCGCAGAAGGTATCGGTCTTTGCAGGACCGAACATATGTTTTTTGACGAAGGCAAACTCCAGATTTTCAGGGAGATGATCGTTGCGGAAGACGAGGAAACGCGGAAGAAAGCCCTAAAAAGGCTCATGCCGCTGCAGAAAAAGGACTTTAAAGGAATCTTTACCGCAATGGACGGCTTCCCGGTCACCGTAAGGCTCCTCGACCCGCCTCTGCACGAATTCGTACCCAGCGACTCGAAGGAAATGAAAGAGTTTGCGTCCCAGGCCGGAATAAAACTTACGAAGCTCAAGGCAAAAGTAGAATCTCTTAAGGAACTGAATCCGATGCTCGGCCACCGGGGATGCCGGTTGGGGATCACCTATCCTGAAATATACGATATGCAGGTAGAAGCGATCATGACCGCGGCATGTGAAGTGCAAAAATCGGGGAAAAAAGTATATCCGGAAATCATGATTCCTCTTGTCGGCACCGCAAAGGAACTGGAAATTCTGCGAGGAAACGCAGAGCAGGTAGCGGAGGATGTGCTTAAACGGAAAAAAATGAAGGTCAAATATCTCATCGGCACCATGATCGAGATCCCAAGGGCGGCACTTACGGCAGACGAAGTCGCGGAACATGCCGATTTCTTCTCATTCGGCACCAATGACCTTACGCAGATGGCCCTCGGTTTTTCCAGGGACGACGTCGGGTCCTTCCTCCCGACCTATGTAGACCGTCTGATATACGAACAGGACCCATTTGCCGTACTGGACCGGACAGGTGTCGGGCAATTGGTCAAGATGGGCGTTGAAAAAGGACGTAAAACCAAGGAAGAACTTAAGGTTGGAATATGCGGTGAGCATGGCGGCGAACCTTCTTCCATTGAGTTTTGTTATTTAAACGGGATGAATTACGTTTCTTGTTCACCCTTTCGCGTTCCGATTGCGCGATTAGCCGCCGCTCAGGCGATTGTTAATAACAAGTAATAAACTTGCCGCGACTTTAACAACTCTTCTCATCTTAATCTGGGCGCTGCCGGGAACTACCGCCGGCGCCCGGGATATTAAAACACTCGCCCCGACATGGCGGACCGCGGCCGGCGGAAAGATAAGCGGTGATCCCGCCGTAAGCGAAGGCCGTATTCTTTTCATCTCGGAAGGCTATGCCGTCTACCATATCGATCCTGCGACCGGAGACGTCCTTCATACCCAGCCGCTGCGTATCAAACCCGCGGGTACGCCCGTAGTCGGCCCTGACGGTACCCTCTATCTGTTTTCAAAAGAGGGCGATTTTGCCGCGGTGAACAGTAGAGGCGAGGCGATTTGGACTCTTAAGCCTTCTGAACGGCTCATCGAGACCGTCGCCGTTGACAGCCGCGGCTGTCTCTACCTGGCTACCCGGGAAGGGAATATGTATTCCCTCACACATACGGGGCGTATACGCTGGTATAAAGAAGTTTCCGCGTCCTTTACCTCCCCTCCGGTCATACACCGCGGAGCGGACCTCATCTACATTGCCGATGAAAAGACGGTGTTCCGCATCGTCCCGACGGGCGAACGGCTGGATCCTAATATTGTATTATCGAGTCCGGGCGAGACGATTTCCGTGCTGGAAGTTTCTCCCGGGATACTGGCGCTGGTGCAGCGGGACAAAGTAGTGATCATCGATGCCGAAGGAAGGTCTGTCGGTCGGGCCGGCTATTTTCCTCCCGGATTCACCGCGGCAGGCGGATGGACCGGCGGTGACGGTAACTTCGGCGTTTATTCCAGACAAGGGGTGGTACATTTCTTTTCCATGACCGGAGGGAATCCCGGGATAACCGATTCCGTAAGACTTGAAATCAAAGGCTCCTTGACCGGAATCGGGGCATATGAAAAGTATCTACTGGCAGGGTGCGACAGCTGGATTACCTACGGATTTGATATGGGCGAGACCGCGGACGATAATGAGGTCCCTGCCGTAGACTCGCGGCCCGCATGGCGGCAGGAACAGTCGCCACACCCGGACTGTATTATCATGGCGGAACTGTCCGGATCTTCCTCCAGGTCGTCTAAAGAACAGTTTTATAAATTTTTTGATAAAGCATTGAAAGACCGCTCCCTCGGGGGCAGCGACCTCTGTGCTCTTACGTTTTTACAGGAACTGCTCGAAGGGAAAAGCTATGCCGGGATGACAAAACGGCCCGATACCATGGGAGGAGACGCCGATCTGCGTGCAGAAGCCGCGCTGCGCATGGGCGCTGTAGGCAACCTTACCACACGGGACCGGCTGCTGCGAATTCTGGATAAGGAATATAACGATGATGTGAGGAAGGCGATTATCCACGCTTTGGGCATGCTTCAAAGTGACGCGGATAAACGGGCAGCCGCGGTCGTGAACCGGATTCTGCTCCCGAAGGTGCGGTTCAACCGGGATGCGGGCCTTGTTTCGGAAGCGCTGTTTCTGTTTACCTCGGCCAGGCGTTATCACGGGAAATATGTAAACGCTGAAATCAATGCACTTCTCTATGCAATTTTCAAATCCGATTATCCGAGCCGGATGAGGAAAACGGCGCTTCGCTTGCTGGAAGAAGGGTAATTTTTTCTCCGGTCTAACGGGCTTCTCTTTTTTTTTGCTTCAGAATGAAGTATAATCAAAAAGAAGGAGAGGTAAAGACATGGACCGAAAGATGAAGGGTATCGCATTTTTTATCCTGTTGATTACCGTGTTGAGCGCTCCGCTCTTCTCTTTAGAAGTTGCTGAAGAAGAGATAAAGCAAGCTGAGCTCGGAATCGTAGAGTTTATCAACTACCAGGGCCCGTATACGGTAACCAAAACCTTAGAAGAGATTTTCGGTATCGGCGAACACCTGGGGAGGCAGCAGGGCGAAATAAGAAGGTATGAAAATCAATTTACCGTCATCCACGCCGTCGATCCGGAAACCGAAGAAGGGCTTGACGCGGATATTTTTGTCATCGAACCGGTAGGATACATAGACCACATTAGAAATGTACGCAGAAGGCTGTCCGGGTATCTCGAAACCGCATACGGGTATAACCGGGAAGACGCGATGCTTCTCGCGACTTTCATCACCTATTACAACGCGGCCTACCGGCAGGACATCGATTACGTCAAAAGTAAATATAAACAGGTTGTTATCGGCCATCTCGCGCCGGAAAAAATCGGTATTGCAAAATCGTACGATCAATGGCCCGGAAAAACAATGATGCTCATCCCTCTTACCGAAAGGGTCGGTGAAGGCGCCCTCGGTTCGCTCGATTCAGACGAGTTGAGCGACGAAAAAGTGATCGAAGATCTCCGGAAAGAGGAAGACAAGGGGCTCGAAGATCGGAAAGACCTTGTCGAATTAAAAGACCGGGAAATTGAAGAGGAAGAGGAACGGATCGCTCGGGAGGAAAAAAAGATTGCGGAAGAAGAAGACGCAGAAGAAGCCGAAGAAGAAGAGCGGGTAACGCCGGAACGCGAAGAGGACCGGGAG
>CAYWIK010000020.1:0-1709 GCA_964458315.1 uncultured Spirochaetales bacterium
TATAAACTTAGGGAGGGAGAAAGGATATGAAAAACCAAATCCATGCGGTCCTTTTTGATCTCGACGGGGTAATCGTATACACCGACCGCTATCACTACGAGGCGTGGAAGCGGCTTGCGGACGATGAAGGATGGCGGTTCGATGAAGAACTCAACAATAAGCTTCGGGGTGTTTCCCGTATGGAATCGCTTCAGATTATTCTCGAGCACAACGGTCTCGACCTGCCGGAAGAACGGCGGCAGGAACTGGCGGAACAGAAAAACTCCTATTATGTTGAATCTCTGAAAAGTATTAGTAAAAAAGAGATTGTTCCGGGGGCTGTGCGCTTTGTTGAGACATGCAGAAAAGCAGAATTGTCAACTGCGGTCTGTTCTTCGAGCAAAAACGCTCAGTTAATTCTCGACCGTCTCAAAATCGGCGGTCTATTTGATGCAGCGGTTACAGGATGGGACATTATCAACACAAAACCTAACCCGGAGATCTTTCTCCTGGCAGCGGAACGGCTGCAGGTATCTCCGAAATTGTGCGCCGTGTTTGAGGACGCTGAATCCGGTATTGCGGCTGCAAAGGCTGCGGGCATGCTTGCGGTAGGGTTTGGAGATAAAGAAATCCTAAAGGAAGCCGATATGATTATTGAATCCTTCGAGGAAATTACAGTTGAGGATATGCTGGGAGATGAAAAAACCTAAGCCCGGGGGAAAAGGCTCTTCTTTTCTTACGACTTTTGCGCTGATAAGCAGAATCAGGGCCTCCGGCGGCCGATACAGCGGCAATTTTAGAAGGACTCTGTTTTATTTGCCGGTGGTCGGCTTCCTGGTCTCCCTCATTGTTTTCACCTTCTACACCGGCCTTTCATTCATCATCCCCGAACCGTTCATCCTTGTTGTAATCGTCCTTGTTGTTCAATATTTTCTCTTTAACCTTTTTCACCTCGACGGCCTTCTCGACACTGCCGACGCATTTGTTCCCTTTGTGGGGAGAGAACGGCGGCTCGAAATCCTCAAAGACCTGCGCCTCGGCTCCTTCGCATTTTTCACCGGGGCCGTTTATATTGCCGCAAAGCTCTATATCCTAACAAAGGCGGCGCTCTATTTCCATATTCTTCACGCGGACCCGCTGAGCAGGTACGCGGTCATTTTTCTCTTTTTTACCTACCCGGTAACGGGCAGGGCCGCGGCCGCATTCGTGCCCCTCTTTACCGCTCCTGCGAAAAAAGAGGGCCTCGGCGCTCTGCTCACCGATTGCAAACCGGCGTCCGCGCTGCTGGGAGCGTGCTGTGCCGTACTTCCGGCCCTCGGCGTGTTTTTTACGGCTTTTTTTCTGCACCGCTATGTTTCTCTTCTATTCTTGCTCCCCCTGGCGGGGAAAGTCATTGCAGGGGCGTTTTCCGGACTTCTTTACAGGAGGAAGGCCGGAGGCTATACCGGTGACGCCTTCGGTTTTGCCGTAGAGATCGGCGAGCTGATCCACATCTTTATTTTTTATATAATTCTCATATACGGACTAGGATGAAAATGTCTTTTATTGACTGTGAGAGGGAAAAGTGTTGTCTTCTAAAAGAACGAGCGTTCGTTCAAAAATGAATAATTGCAGTACCTTAATACTTTTGGAGGCTGGAATGAAAATCTTAATAACCGGCGCTTTCGGGAATGTAGGGATAAGTACAGCAGCTGAGTTTATAAAAAGTGAGCATACCATCCGTTTTTTCG
>CAYWIK010000020.1:1809-7947 GCA_964458315.1 uncultured Spirochaetales bacterium
TTTTTTCGCGGAAGTGAACAAGAAATACGCATGGAGGCGGGTGTTCATTCGTCCGATTATAAATCTTGCCCGAAAACTTTTGTTTCTCCGGTCCGGCCGGTACGTTTTCTTTCTTCAAAATAAACTTGGGCAGAGCCTATCCAAGTCTACCCTTTATCTAAAATATTTATTCAGGCGCGGTTCTCCATTGCTTTCTTAGATGGGCACATCCATCGATTCACTAATGGTAAGTTTAAGAAAATTCATTACGTCTTGAATCGACAGATCGATATTTGTGGATTTTGCCAATTTCACGGTGTGCAGGACCCCTAAAAAATAGATGATCAGCGCCGCTTTCATTTCCTTGTGGGTAAAGCTGCCGAGTAAGTCTCCTTTACGGTCCACCTTCCGAAGGAGATCGAATATAATATTGGTCAGTACTTCCAATTTCTCCTCGATCCGCGTATAGTCCACAGCCTCACCTAAAAGGATGGTGATGAGATCGATGTCTTCGAAGAGTTCGGGGAAAAAGCGGTCTAAAAGGATTTTGAGCTTCTCCGTCGGCTCCTGAATGGTTGCAAGATGTTCGAGCAGGCGCGTATACAGATCGTTCCAGCCTTCCTCGATGATGACCTTTACGATATCTTCTTTGTTCTTAAAGTAGGTGTAGATGCTGCCGACCGGAAGGCCGGCCTCGGTGACGATATCGGAGATTGATGTATTAAAGAAACCTTTTTTTGCAAAAAGGGCCTTTGATGTTTGAAGTATGAGGGTCCGCTTGTCTTCGTCTTTTGCCCTTGCCACCGGATGAATTATTCTCCTTACAAAAACGGGTACCATGTAGATTATCACGACTTTTATGCTCCTGCAACACATCGATAATGTATCATTGACATTGAATGAAAAGGAATGTATATTAACCTCAGGAAATAAAAATAACGGCGGCTAACTTAAGTGGGTAAGAGTATATTGGAATATGAGAAAGTAAAAACACAAATGCGACCATTATCGGAACGGAGGAGTGGAGATATTGTGTATGTCTCTACCATTTACGGAGGCAAGGGGGCAAGAAAAAAACTCTTTGACCTTGGTATTATTCCGGGTGTGCGGGTAGAGGTTGTACAGGGCGCCCGCGGGTTTCCTTATATCCTTCGGGTCGGAGGTACGAGGATTATGATCGGCTGGGGGATGGTGCAGAAAATTCTTGTCACTGATGAAAAAAAGCAGTAAAAAGGGTACGGGAGCGTTTTTTTTATAATAAAAGTTAGGAACACCTAACTTAGATAGCTTGTTGGGCGGCCATATGAAATCATTTACTATTGGGGTCGTAGGGAACCCAAACAGCGGAAAAACAACTTTATTCAACGGCCTTACAGGTGGTAACCAGAGGATTGGTAACTGGCCCGGGGTGACGGTAGAAAAGAAAGAGGGGAATGCGGAATATAAAGGGGAACACTATCACTTTGTAGACCTTCCCGGTATCTATTCCCTTTTTGCTTTTTCCGAAGATGAACGGATTGCCAGGGACTATATCCTGTCTGAAAAACCCGATCTTATTGTCAATATTGTCGATGCAACGAATCTCGAACGAAATTTATATCTTACTACTCAGCTTTTAGAGATGCAGGTCCCGGTCCTCGTCGTGCTCAATATGCTCGACCTTGCAGAGAAGGAGCATATTAAAATCGAAATCGATCACCTCGCGAAACATCTGGAGGTGCCCTGCATCGGAATAAGTGCCGTAAAATCCGAGGACATTACGCGGGTTTTCGACGCCGTCAGGTCGGCACTCGAACAGCCGAGTATCTCCAGCGCGGAAGTGCTCTATCCTAATGAGGTGGAAGATGTGATTCACGACTGGCTGCCGAAGGTGACCGGAACAGCGGATGAAATCGGTACCACGGAACGCTGGATTGTAACGAAAATCTTAGAGGAAGAAGACTGGATTACGGACCGCGTGCTTGAATCCGGAAGTATTACACGAGAAGAAATATCTGTCGCGTTAAGCAAAATTCAGAATATTCTGGGAGAACCGGCGGATGCAATTTTGGCGGATTATCGGTACGGTTTTATCCACGGATTGGTAAAGGACGTCATTACGAGGGCCGCATCCAGAAGGTCGGTTACCGACAAAATCGATAAGGTGGTGATGCACCGGTTTTTCGGGATCCCGATTTTTTTTGGCGTCATGTTTGTTGTCTTTTTGGTGACCATCGGGGTTGGGGAGCGGTTGATCGGTGTGTTTGAGAAAGGCTTCGGCCTGATATTTGTCGACGGGCTGTCCTCCATATTGTATCGGATAAACGCACCGGGGTGGGTTGTTTCTATTCTTGCCGGAGGACTGGGTACGGGAATTCAGACTGTAGCCGCTTTCATCCCCATCATTTTTCTGATGTTTTTTATGCTTTCTCTTCTCGAAGATTCGGGTTATATGGCCCGTGCGGCGTTTGTAATGGACAAGTTTATGGGGATGCTGGGCCTTCCCGGGAAGTCGTTTGTCCCCATGATCGTCGGCTTCGGCTGCACCGTACCGGCAATCATGGCTGCCAGGACCTTGGACAATAAAAGGGACCGAATTATAACTGTATTTATGACGCCCTTCATGTCATGCGGCGCAAGGCTGTCCGTCTACTCAGTCATAGCCGCGGTTTTCTTTGCAGGCTCCTCGGGGATGATCGTGTTTTCACTCTACTTAGTCGGCGTCGCAGTTGCAGTTTTAAGCGGTCTGCTGCTGAAAAAAACAATTTTTCTGGGAGAAACCTCCCACTTGATCATGGAACTCCCGCCTTATCACACTCCGCGATTGAGGCATATCATGATTCACACTTGGAACAATCTCCGGGGATTTATTTTTAAAGCGGGCAAGTTTATCATTATTGCGGCGATCTTCTTGAGTGTGCTTAACAGTTTAGGCGTAGACGGAAGTTTCGGGAACGAAGGGTCCTCCAAATCGGTTCTTACGAGGATCGGGAAAATCATTACCCCTGTTTTTGAGCCGATAGGGGTGGAAGAGGAGAACTGGCCGGCTTCGGTGGCCCTTTTTACCGGCATTTTTGCTAAAGAAGCGGTCGTCGGTACAATGAATGCTCTGTACGGGCAAATAGAGTCGCGTAAAACCGATGGGCGGCAGGGTGCTTCTTTTGCCGTTATGAGAAGTTATTTTACCAAAGGCCCCGCTCAGGCCTACGCGTTTCTGCTGTTCGTCCTCCTCTACTTTCCCTGCATCGCCACCTTAGGGGTGGCGATAAAAGAGATCGGGAAGGGATACGGGACGCTCATGGTTCTCTATCAAACCCTGGTGGCGTGGATGTTTGCAACCCTATTTTTTCAAATTGTTGTCGGACACAGCCTCGCCTGGATTATAGCGGCCCTCGGTCTCGGAATAACGATTGTACTGCTCCTGAAGCTGATCGGGGTTATTGTGCGCAGACGCACAGGATAAATCACAAACCGGCAATCCATAGAAAAAAAGGAATCGTGGCAACCCCTAATACGGTGGAGATGAGTACCGCAGCACCGGAGAACTCCGCATCAACGCCGTAACGCTCCGGCAGCACGAAGGAGAATACAGCAGATGGAAGGGAGGATGCCGCGATGATAACCGTTCTGAGGGTGCCGGTGATATTAAATAAAGTGACCGCCAAAAATCCGGCTCCGAGCCCGCCGAAAAAGCGGAGCAGGACTGCGGAGATCAGATGAACGGAAAATTTTACCTTTTTCCCGTGCAGGGCGCCGCCCAAGGCAAAAGTGGCGAGAGCAGTCGCCGCAGCACCGACAAATCGGAAACCTTCTTCGACAAAGGACGGGAAAGGAAGCCCGAGGAAATTCCAGATAAATCCTCCGATAATCGCCCAAAGCAGGGGTGATTTAACCATTTCTAAAAAACCGTGTTTCGATAATCCCCCGGTCACCAGCAGGATGCCGAGGGTGAAGATATAGGTGGTTTGGATCTGGTCATAGACAACGATCATGTTCATTGCCGCCAGGCCGCCCCATAATTTCATCAGGGGGATCCCTAAAAAACCGGAATTCATGAAGATAACCGGGGGAATAAAGGTCCTGCTGTCCTGTTTGGTAATTTTTACATATGCGAAGGAAAGGATAAAAAGAATAAAAAGAATAAAACTGGTTATCCCGGCGAGGGTCAATACTGTTTTCCCGTCCATTTTAGATACCGCCAGGGAGTGAAACACGAGAAAAGGCATAAAAAAGTCGGTTACCATGCGTACCAGGGTGTCTACGGAGAGGGAGAACCTTCGAGTAAGAAAAAAACCGCCGGCGACGGATAAAAAAATTGGAAATAAGAGGCGGAAGGTGGCATAAAACATATATGCAATATAAGGAAAAAAACGATTTACCGCAATATTGCTGAAAAGTTTGGTATCCCGCGCCGATATTGAGATAAGAAAGGGTGAAATATGCGAAAAATAATGATATTATGTCTTTTGCTGGCGCTGTACGCTGCGGGAGTTGGTTCCGCTGAAACGGTCCTTCTCTACATCGGAAACCAAATCGAGGATGAGGAGGCGTTTAAAACGTGCCTCCCTTCAGCTTATACTTTGGAAGACGGCGTCATGAACGAGTTTTTTGATAACGGGCACATCATATTCAACGCGGGTGTAAAGAAGGAGCACTCCTTCACAAAGCCGCCCTTCGACAGTACCCGATTGCCGGTGCGAATGGCAAAACGGGGCGGAGCACGATTTCTGTTGGAGGTGAATGTCAGCTACAAAATGAAAACTGAAGATGAAACACCGACGTTGACTTCCGCCGGGTATATCCTCACGAATGTGTACAGCGAGGATATTCTTGGACAGGGAAAGATAGAATTGGGGGAAGTCCGAAAAAATCCGGAGGAAAGTCCGGAAGAGGGCTGGTATAGTATGGGGCAATTTATTGCCCGTCATGCCCTCAATATGTGGTAGACAGAAGAATAGTAGACAGAAGAATAAAGGGGGAACCATGATGATACGAAAAATATTCTTGTTAGTTTTGATAGCAGGCTGTGCAGCCGCCTTCCTGGCCGGCGCCCAGGAATCGGGGTCGGTTTGGGAGGGGGCCGCTTCAATGAGCAGATATGGCGAGTTTCCGGCCACGGGCTATTATGCGGCCAGTAATTCCTTTCCGCGCAATACGATAATCGAAGTGGAGAATGTGAAAAACGGAAAAACCACAACTGTTATTGTAGCGGACAGGCTGGACAATCCGGGGCTGTTTTTGCTTCTTTCCAAGGAAGCAGCCGCTGAGCTGGGCATTACCCAGGACGAGACGGCCAACGTTCGTGTTTCCCTCGAAAGGCAGAGGGACCGAATGGCCGGGAGTATCATCGAGGACCGGCCGTATTCCGTCGACCCTGACATCAACCCGTCAGCTGCGGTTGAAAGAACCGCGGAAGCCGAAGAGCGGGAAGAACGGGAAGAAGAGGCAGCGGCCACCGAAGAAGAGCCTGAAGTTGTCCGGGTAGAACCGGAGGAGACCGAAGACAGGGAAGAAGCAGCCGAAGCGGAAGAGGAGAGGCCGCGGCTCGCCGACGCAGCACGGACGCCGGAAGTCGGAGAGGTCGGCGCGGTTGCTTTAGCGGAACCGGAACAGCCGGCTGAGCGCGAACCTGAAGCAGCCCCCCCCGAAGAGGCTGAGACAGCGGAGCCCGAAGCGGAGGGAGAAGAAGCGCCTCGGTTGAGCGCCGTAGACGAAAGCCCCGGCCCCTCGGAACTGGGCGACGTACCGATGGTAGAGCCCGAAGGTCCGCCTGAGGCAACGGCAGAGCCTTCGGAACCGGCAGCCGAGACCCCGAGGTTAACCGCGGTAACGGAGAGTCCCGAACCGGCCGGGCTCGGCGAAGTAACGTTAGGGGAGCCCGGCGCACCTTCTGAACCGGAAAAAGAGCCTGAGGAAGCAGCCGCACGGGAGCCGGTAGAAGAGGCTCCGCAGATCAGTGCGGTTTCCGAAAGCCCCAGGGAGGAAGCGTTGGGGGATGTCGCCCTGGCCGAACCCGAGGCGAGGGAGCCCGGCGCTGCACCCGAAGCAGTGGTGAAAGAAGAGGAAAAAGTTGCGGAAGGACCGCCGAAACTCGCAGATGTAACGGAAAGCCCCGGCGTAGACGATCTGAGACTCGCAGAAGTGGACGAACCGAAAGCACGGGAGCCGGAAACTCCTGAA
>CAYWIK010000020.1:8047-25698 GCA_964458315.1 uncultured Spirochaetales bacterium
TCTGAGACTCGCAGAAGTGGACGAACCGAAAGCACGGGAGCCGGAAACTCCTGAAGTTCCCGCCGAAGAAACTCCTGAACTTGCTGAAGTCGGCGAGAGTCCTGAAGGGCCTCCGGAGGTTGCGCTCGCAGAGCTCGATGAACCCGCTGTAAGAGAGAAGCCGGAAGAGGCGGCGGCATCAGCCGAAGAAGCGGTACCTGAAAAAGAAGAACCTGAAGAAGCTCCGAGAATCACCGAAGCGGAAGAGGAATTACCGGAATTGGAAATTCCCGAAGACGCAAAGCTTGTTCTCGAACCTGCCGAACCGAGACCGCCTAAAGACTTGAAGCCGGCTGCTGTAGATGAGATGGAATCGAGTCCAGCGGACAAAAAACCGGACCTCAAAGAGTTGGAATCGACTCCTCATCGGCCGGAAGTACCGGAAGAAAAAAAGCCGGTAGAAAAACCTCGGGTTGCGGAAAAAGAAAAAGCTGAAGAGGTTGTAAAGGAAACCGAAAGGAAAGGCGCCGACGAAACGCTGGACCGGCTTGAAAGCGGCGCTTACTATGTGCAGCTCGGAGTTTATGCCGAGGCTTCAAACGCACGGCAGGTGGCGGACAAATACGCGTCCGCTTATCCGGTATCGGTACTGCAGGAAACAAGTGCCGCGAAACGGACATACAAAGTGCTACTCGGACCGATCAACCGTGACGAAAGCGGAGGATTACTGTACAATTTCCGCGCCCGGGGTTTTAAGGACGCTTTCATAAGAAAGGGGCAATAGCATATACTCTCTGCATGACCAGAGATGAAGCTTCGCGCAGGATAGAAGAACTTTCGGAACGCATCCGGTTTCTTCAGCATGAGTACTATGTTCTAAACCGGCCGAGCGTATCCGACAAGGAATATGACCGGTTCTTCGATGAACTGCAAAGGTTGGAAGAGCAGCACCCGGACCTGATCAAACCCGACAGCCCGACCCACCGGGTCGGGTCCGACCTTTCGAAGGAACTTCCCGAAGTCGAACACACAGTACCGGTCTTGAGCTTAGAAAAAGGATATTCCTCCGCAGATGTCATTAACTGGGCGGAAAAAACAGCGAAAAACGCCGGCAGAAAGCTTTCTTTCGTTGTGGAAGAGAAAATAGACGGTGTATCTATCGTTCTTTATTACGAAAACGGTGTGCTCGCCAGGGCGGTCACCCGGGGAAACGGGTATGTGGGAAACGATGTCACGGACAATGTGAAAACCATCGGGTCCGTTCCCCTCAAACTGCGGGAACCTGTAACCGTTGCAGTCCGTGGCGAGATCTACCTTGCCAAAGAGGATTTTGAACGGGTCAATGCGGCAATGGAAGTTGTTTACGCGAACCCTCGAAATTTGGCCGCCGGCACCATAAGACGCTATAAAAGCAGGGAAGCCGCCGAAGTCCCCTTAAACATTTTCTGCTACGAGGGATATTTCGAGACCGCCCTTCCGGCCCATGCGGAAGTACTCGTCCGTTTGAAGCATCTCGGATTTCGAGTCAACGACAGGACCGGCTTTTTTTACACCGATGAGGGCGGACCGCCGGCCATAGATTCGGTGCACGCAGCCGGCGCGGGCTGGACTGTCGGTTCCCTTTCCGATCTTTCCGATTTCATCCGTAGAGAAACGGAAGTACGGGACGCGATGCCCTACGAAATCGACGGGCTGGTCATGAAAGTGAATGAAATCGAGGTCCGGGATGTTCTGGGCTATACAGGGCATCATCCGCGCTGGGCAATCGCATACAAATTCGAAGCCCCGCAAGGGATTTCCACGGTAAAAAAAATTGAAACCCAGGTCGGGAGGACCGGCCGGGTGACGCCGGTGGCGCGGATCGAACCGGTAAAGATCGGCGGATCAACGGTTTCCAACGTGACCCTGCACAATCAGGAATATATTTCTCTTCTCGAACTTGCGGTCGGGGACAAGGTGGCGGTGTCGAAACGGGGAGACGTAATCCCCGCGGTGGAGCGGGTCATCGAGAAGAACGAAGAAGGAAACACCACCTGGAGCATGCCGCGATCGTGTCCTTCCTGCGGAACAGCCGTTGTTCTTCGGGGGGCCCACCATTTCTGTCCCAACCGCGACGGCTGCCCCGCCCAGGTCCGGGGCCGTCTCTATTTTTTCATCGGGACGGGACAGATGGATATCGACAATCTCGGACCGGAAACAGTACAGACATTGATAGAAAAGGGTTTCGTCAAAAGCATTCCCGACCTCTATACGGCCGACTATGACCGGCTTTTGCAGTTCCAGGGATTCGGGGAGAAAAAAATAAACCTTATCAAAAAAGGCCTCGAGAAAAGTAAAGAGCGGGGATTTAAACAAGTGCTTCAATCCCTTGGGATTCCCGAACTCGGGCCAAAGGCGGCTGAACTGCTTATCGATGCGGGGTACAGGGACATCGAGTCGCTCTTTCATCTTGCGGAACAGGGGACCCCGGAACCGTTGGTGGCAATTCCCGGTATCGGTGAAAAAACGGCAAGAAACATTTTAGAGGAACTGTCGAGGCCCGAACTGCGGAAGGAAATAGAAGAACTTAAAAAAATCGGCCTCCGGTTCCGGGCAGGGCCTGAGGAAGGCGGCGGCCCCGGGCAGGGTCCCTTCGGGCGCGGCGGGTCTGAAGGGACCCTGCCATTCACAGGGGAAACATGGTGTGTGACCGGCAGTTTTAAACGGTTTTCTCCGCGTACTAAGGCCATGGAAGAAGTGGAAAGGCGGGGAGGCAGGACCGCGGGAGCGGTGACCGGAAAGACAACACATCTTTTAGCGGGTGAAAATCCCGGCAGTAAGCTGAAAAAGGCGGAAGAGTTAGGTGTGTCGATTGTAAGTGAAGAAGAGTTTGTGCGCCGGCTCCGAGAAAGCGGAGGAGAATAATGAGCGATGAAGAACGGGACATGGCCTTTAGGCTCCAGGAATCGGGGTGGGGAGTTTTCCATCCGACCCAGTTTCGCATCGACATCGAAAAGGATTTCTTTGATATCTGGGACCGGGTAAAGGGATATACCATGACCTCGGTTGAGCGGGGATATGCCCTTTACAAATCGGTTATGTATGTAATTGATAATCACGTGGAGGGAAGCTGCGTTGAATGCGGTGTGTGGAAGGGCGGTTCGTGCATGCTCTGCGCTCTCACCGCCAAGGCCTGCGGCGACCGGGAACGGGAACTCTATCTCTACGACACCTTCACCGGCATGACTGAACCCTCCGAGCACGACCGGGTGGCGTGGAACAATAAAAAAGTAGAGGAACAGTGGAAGGAAAATGCCCCGGATTGGGCGGTCGCCCTTGATCAGGTAAAAGAAAATATGATCGAAACGAGGTATCCAATCGACAAGGTCCATTTCGTCCCCGGAAGGGTGGAAGAGACCCTTAAGCATACGGTCCCCGGCAAAATCGCGGTCCTCAGACTGGATACCGACCTGTATGAGTCCACAGCGGCGGAACTGGAAATACTCTATCCGCGATTGGAAATCGGCGGGGTGCTGCTTATCGACGACTATGGGCATTTTACCGGCGCCAGAAAGGCGGTTGATGACTATTTTGATACTTCGGAACGAAAAATATTTTTAAGCAGGGTAGATTACACCGGAAGAGTAGGGGTGAAACTGCAATAAGCGGCAGCGGCATAATTAAACGGCCGTAATAAAAGGCCGCTTAATTAAGGAGGGCGAAGCCGATCCCTCCCATGAGATAAAATCCGTTTACAGGAGAAATTTCACCCGCGCCCTGCAGGATGAGGGCGAACTGGGTGTCCGGCAGAATCCAGCTTGCCTCTATTCCCGCTGCCGCGGGCCAATGGACCGTAAATCCTTCGGTAAAGGGAACAAACCGCAGGGCGCCGGAAAGACCGAAGGTGAGGTTTCCAAACTGCAGATGTATGCCGCCCCGCGCGTACGGCCAAATGTATAACGGCGCTTCAGGGAAGCCGGCGGTGGAATCGTAGACCACCCGGGAAGGGGAGAGGGCGATTTCCGGTGCTATAACGATACGGACAGGGCCGAATCCGGCCATCATCGGAAAAAATGCGGAAACCCCTAGATAATTAGTCTGACTGTCCAAGGTGTCCCCGCTGTAATAGGTCCCGGTAACCCCTCCGGCCAGTCCGAAAAACGACAAATCGACGATTCTGTATTTAGCGGAGAGACCTGCGGCCACGGCGGTTTGTCCGGTCTGCGGAACCAAAGTGCCCTGGGCGGTAAGTTCGAGCCGCTTTACCGGCGCAAAGCGGTAGGAAACCTGAATCGGGAAACGGTAATACGTGCCCGCGGCATCGGTTTCGTAGTGGCCCATAAACGATGCCGCGAACTGAAACGAAGACGGCGGCAGTACTTCCGGACTGGGGGCGTACAGCAGTCCGGCCGCGCCGCTCCATGTGCTGCGGTAAGAGATGACATAGGAGCTGTCTATCCGGACGGTGATTTCTTTTGTTTCTACCGTGTCATCCTCTTCGGACCTGGCCGTGAGGACCGCGCGATATTCTCCGTCGGGCAGCACCTGTCCCGTATCGGCGCGGCCGTCCCAGGTTACCGCCTGCCGCCAGGTCGTAAACCGCGGAAAACGGTATTCGAGTACTTTCTCGTCCGTTTCGTTATAGATCGATAACGCACCGCTGCCGTAGGTGGTAACCCGGAAACTGAAATCCGCCCGCCCCAGGCTGCCCGGGTTTTTCGGATTAAACACTTTTTTAGAGACCTGCAGATCGGAAACCCGGAATTCCGCGGGTTCGAGAACCCCGGATATGGAAGTGGTCTGGTTTTCCTGAATAGTAACGGACTTTAAAAACGGTTCATAACCGAATTTTCTTACAGTGATGTTGTAGGTCCCGATTTGGAGTTCCGATATGCCCATGGAAATCTTATTCCCCGCTGCCAGCACTTCCGCATCCGCCGGCTGGAAATCGATTTCAAGAAATCCGGTAATCTCTTCGAGGGTGATTTTGTATTCCGTATACGTTTCGCCGTCGTATTGGACCCAAATCGTTTGTTTATAATAACCGGTTCTGCGAAGTTCTATGGCATACTGCCCGGATTCAAAGTGTTCCAAATAGAGAGGAGTTTCTCCTTCATAAAAACCGTTGATATAGACTTCCGCGTCATCAGGACTGCTCTCGATATAAATGCCGGTCCGTTCCTCCTCTTCTTCACTTTCTTCTATATCTTCCGCTTTTTCGTACTTTGGTTTTTCTTTCTTCTCTACTGCTGCTTCTTGTTTTTCTTTTTTATCATCGTCCGATGCCTCTTCCGAATCGGACACCATGTCCTTAAAGAGAGACCCTGAAGAGGTCGTGCAGCCGCTTACCGCTAAGATCAGAGATAAAAACACGGTAAAGAGCCATATTGTCCGTTTCCGTCTGTTCATGAAGATGAGTATACCATCTATTCGGCTTATGTGCAAAAATCAGTTTTAAAAGAGCCGCGGGATTAGACCGATATTAAAGAAAGGAGATGAATATTTTAAGGGTATCACCGAGGCACATTTATCTATTCCTGCTCGTTATATTGGGGGTTTGTCTATTTTTTTACGGAAGCGGCGGTGCGGCGGCCCAGGAAACCGGGCCTGCGGCTGAAGCGGAAGAACCGCCGGAAACCGAGCCTGAGCCGCTGCCGAAAGGATTTAGAGGCATTCAGCTCGGTCTTGACATCGAAACGGTGAAAGACCGTTTAGATGAAGACAGCTATTTTATTTACCGGGGAGAACCGGATGTAAGCATGCTCGCGGACCCGGACTCGAGCCTCATCGAATGCCGGGGGTTCCGGTTCATCGACCGGGCCTTTTTTCAGTTCTACGAAGGCCGGCTCTACATCATCATTCTCAAATTAAATCTTGAAGAACTGGACTACTATTCCGTCTATTCCGCATTGACGAACAAGTACGGAAAATCCGATTCTCTCGATCCCAAACAGGTCCTGTGGCAAAATGAAGAAGTCCGTCTCTCCCTTGAGCGGCCCCTGTCGGTGAAATATATCGAATTGGAAACATTTACTTCCCTCATCGAAGAGGGGAAGGCTGATAAAACATTCCGTGCAGTCACGAGGAGGGAATTCCTTGAAATGTTCTAAGACGAAACCGCGGTGTCCGGTTTGGGGAATTTTGTGTCTGGCCGCGTGCGCGATGGTGACTGTTTCCTGCGGAGAACGCCTTGAAACCGTAAAGATTGAATTAGGAGGAGAAACTTTTACGGTGGAGGTGGCGCGGACGGATGCGGAAAAACAGCGTGGGCTTATGTACAGGAAAAACCTGCGGAAAAACCGGGGGATGCTTTTTGTCTATGAGCAGGACCGAAAGCTTTCCTTTTGGATGAAAGATACCAAAGTACCTCTATCCATTGCGTATATTACGAAAGACGGGACAATTAAAGAAATATATCAAATGGAGCCGTATTCTCTCCGGTCGGTCGAGTCATCCCATTACGTCAGGTATGCCCTCGAGGTGCCCCGGGGCACATTCGCTCGTCTCGGTCTCGAGGAAGGAGACACTATCGAACTTCCGGAGGGAATTCGGTCCCGTTAAACGTATGGCTATTCACTCTCTCTTTCCTTCTCGACGAGTTCGGGAAACAGCTCCATCTCCGGGGTTTCTTCCGGTTTGTCCGGCTGGTTCATGAGGATCTCGATTTTCCGTTCGATTTTCCCCAGCTCTTTTTCCAGCCCCCGGGCAAGGCCGATTCCTTCTTCAAAAAGACCTACAGCCTCTTCCAAAGGAAGATTGCCCTCCTGGATCTTCTCCGTAATCTCCTCCAGCCTCGAAAGCCGTTCTTCAAATCCTTTCATGGTTCAATCTCCTCCACCTGTGCCGACAGGGAGCTTTCATAAAATGCAACTTTTATCCGCCGGCCCGGACCGGTTTGACCGGCCTTACGGATCATCCGCCCGTTTTCCTTGTCTTCCACCAGCGCGTATCCTTTTTTCAAAATTTCCTTCGGGGAATTGGAGAGCAGTTTTTCCTGCAGGATCGAGATTCGGTGGCTTTTTTCCCGGAGCAGTTCTTTCATTCCCCGGAGCATTCCTTCTTTGCAGTCGTCGAGCCTGAGAAGGACCGGCTGCAGGATAAATAGAAAATTTCGCTCCATCTGCTGCGGGGTAAACTGCCGTAAAAGAAGTTTTATTTGCTCGATCCGCTGTTTGAGCGTGCCGTGAATGATTGCCTCCATCTCCTTTAACCGTTTCATGATGTCGTCCCGGTTTGCGGTCACGATTTCCGCGGCAGCGGAGGGGGTCGGCGCTCGTACGTCTGCCGCCAGGTCGGAAAGAGTTGTATCGATTTCGTGCCCGACCGCGGAGATCACGGGTATCTTCGATTCCGATATCGCCCGCACAACTGCTTCGTCGGAAAAGGGGAGAAGGTCTTCCAGGGAGCCTCCTCCCCTTCCCACAATCAGTACTTCTCCCAGATCGAACATATTTGCCCGGCGGATCTGCGCGGCGATCTGTTCTCCCGCCCCTTCTCCCTGGACCAGGGACGGAAGAACGACAAGGTTGATTCCCGCGTTTCTGCGCCGGAGTACCCGCAGGATATCTCGTATCGCGGCGCCGGTAGACGATGTGACTACCGCGATTTTCGACGGGAGCAGAGGGAGCTTGTGTTTCCGTTTTTCATCAAAGAGCCCTTCTTCCGCGAGTTTCCGCTTCCGTTCTTCGAGCATCGCTAAGATTGTGCCCTCTCCTGCAAGGGTGAGATGTTCACAGATGAGCTGATAGGTGCCCCGCTGGGGATAAACGGAGATGTTTCCGCTCGCAATTACCAGCATCCCGTCCACCGGCTTGAACCGGAGCCTGGCCCGTCTTCCCCGGAACATTACTCCGGAAAGCACGCTGGTATCGTCTTTCAGACTGAAGAAAAGGTGCCCGGAACCGGAAGGCCGTATGTTCGAGAGCTCCCCTTTGACCTGGACCTTGGCAAACCCCTGTTCTAGGGTCTGTTTTATCTGAAGGGTAATCTCGGAAACGGAATATACCGGTTCTTTTTCAGGTCCCATGATATAAGAGGGTACAATTTTCAGGAGAATCTAGCAATTAGATATGTTGAACCCGGCCTGGAAAATGTCGATAATTGTACTATATGGCCAATGCCGCATTCGTAAATGCCGTCCAGCTCACTTCTTATGCGTATTCACGCAGTCTGCCGGGGGGGAAAACCGCCCTCGAAAGGGTTTTGGACTTTACCGATTCACTTCCGGAAATAGGCAAGTTAATCTGCTGCACCGATAGAGAAGAGATAAAAGAGCTGCTTCCGGGTAAATGGCATATTTTATTTCGCGATTCCTGGTCCATGAAAGATATCCTCGAAGCATGCAGGGACGCTGCCGCTGATGAGGAGAATATCTTTTATTTTTTCGGCGACTGCCCTCTCCTTGACGCGGAAACGGCACTGGAAATGTACTCCAACCATACAAAATATTTTGCCCAGTACACCTTCGGAGAGGGATACCCCTACGGAATTACGCCGGAGATCATAAAAACCGATATTGTACCTGCCCTGCTTCAGCTGCTCGGGGATGAAAATATGGAGTTGAAGAGGGACGGAATCTTTACCGTTCTTCAGAAGGACATCAATGCATTCGAACTGGAAACCCTTCTTTCTCCGGAAGATATGAGGCTGCTTAGGGTCTGCCTTTCCTGCAATACAAAACGGAATACCCTTCTTACCGAAGAGGTGTTGAAGCTCGGAGTAAATGGCGTGAAGGACGTGCTTGCGGTCCTGCGGAATAACGGTGAAATCTTAAGGACATTACCGGCCTATTACTCTATCCAAATTGCGGAAGGATGTCCGCAAAGCTGTTCGTACTGTCCGTATCCTATAATCGGAGGAGATCCGAGAAAGCGGTCCGGTTTTATGAATCTAACCGATTTTATTGCAATCGTTGACGAGGCGTGCGGATACAGCGAAGATGCGGTTTTTAGCCTGAGTCTATGGGGAGAACCGTCTTTTCATCCGGAGATCGGAAAATGCATCCGGCATATTTTGTCCAAACCCCTTGCTTCCTGTGTTATCGAGACTTCCGGGATCGGATGGAAGCGGGAAATTCTGGAGGGCCTGGCTGAGTATGCCGCAGAGGAAAACCGGTTCGACCGTATAAACTGGATTGTTTCTTTAGACAGCAAGGAGCAAAAGACCTATGAAGAGCTCCGAGGCGGCGGATTTGCCGAGGCAATGGATACGGCAGAGCTTCTGTTTAAGCTGTTTCCGGGAAGGGTCTGGGTACAGGCGGTGCGGATGAAATCGAACGAGGCCGGGCTCGAAGAGTTTTTCCGCGGCTGGAAGGAAACAACGGAGCATGTAATCATTCAAAAATATGACAATTTCGCCGGGTTTCTTCCGGACCGGAAGGTCGCGGACCTTTCGCCGGTGAAACGCTTTCCGTGCTGGCATCTAAAACGGGACGTGAACGTCCTCATCGACGGGAAGGTGCCGTTATGCAGGGAAGATTTACGGCAGGCTTACTCCCTTGGAAACATCCTGCGTGAACCGGTCGAGGAGATTTGGAAGCGGGGACAGCCGGTATATCGAGAGCATCTCGAAGGGCGTTATAATCCCTTATGCGAAGGGTGTGATGAATACTATACCTACAACTTTTAAAAAACTGCGAGTTCCCTACACGGTTGTCGGCGGTGAAAAAATCGACAAAAGGCGAAGGAAGCCCGTGGACCTTTCATTAATTGTCCTTACCCGGAGAGTCAGTATCTACAAGCCCGAGTATGTGGCCCAGCTCGATAAATGCGGAATACCTGAGGTGATTTTTATCGAAGGTCCGGCCCCTTCCTATAATCTTGATTCCCTTTCTACGCGGTTTCCGAAGATCCGTTTTCTTCTTTTTCATGAGGGTACTTCACCGGGAGAAAGGATCAATATCGGTGTGGAAGAAGCCCACGGCACATGCGTGCTCGTGATCTGGGACGACACGAAAATCTCCCAGCCCCTTGTTTCCGGCAGGCTGATGGAGAAAATATTGGAAAACGATATTCTCTGCACTGTTCCGCTCCTTCAAAACCAGAAGCGGGAAACGATCCCGAGTATCGAAGCGCCGGCGTACTACCGCAAACGGCTTAAAATGATCCAACTGCAGCCCGGAGAGGAGGACATGGACTCCCTCTTTCCCTTCGATTATATCGGTATTTACCGGAAAGAACGGTTTGTAAGGACCGGTGGATTCGATTTCACCATACGCAGCCCATACTGGCAGAAGATGGATTTCGGGTTTCGCAGCTATATGTGGGGTGAGCAAATCCAGTGTAATCCGGGCTTCCGCATGCAATATGTGCAGGACCCCCCCGCGGAGGATGAAACGCCGGAGGAAGGCTACCGCCGTTTTTTTCTTAAAAACCTCGGGATACGGTTCGGCGGCGATACCGGGAACCTGCCCTCGATCAAGTTTCTGCCCTATTTTTTTAAATCAGGAAACGGTTTTCTCGAGGCATTGAAAGAGTTTCGGGACGTTCGGGAATGGGTGGAGCTGAATAAATATCGATTTAGACAGGACGCAAGGAGTGTTACGGAATTATGGGAATTAGAAGAGAAATAACGAAAGAACGGACAGGAATTTTTTTGCAGGTCCGTCTCGATTCCACGAGGCTGCCGCAGAAGGCGTTGCTTCCCTTAGAGCGATATAGCGTTGTCGAACATGCAATGGCGGGTTTGCGGAGGGTAAAGGCGGATGTATATGCCCTGGTAACCGACCGAAAGAGCGCCTCTACCCTTTCGAAATATGCAAAATCCCAGGGATTCGATGTATTCCCGGGTCCTGAAGAAGATGTGCTTCTTCGATATGACCTTGCCGCAAAACATTACGGCGTTTCTACGGTTGTGCGGGCCACCGGAGATAATCCGCTGGTTTCGCCGGATTTAGCGGAGCGGATACTCGATCTGCACATCGAAGAACAGGCTGATTACAGCGGGTTTTTAGGAATGCCCCTCGGCATAGGGGTAGAGGTAATCAATGCAAAAACGCTTCATGAGGCAAGGTTTGAAGCGGAAGACCCCTATGAACGGGAGCATGTATCTCCCTTTATCTACCGCAGGGAAGATCGGTATCGTGTACTCAGACCGGTGGTGCCGGAACGTTACATATTGTGGGATGCGCGGGTGACCCTCGACACCGTGGAAGATTACGACTTCATCAAAAAAATATATAAAGAGCTCTACCGTGGACATCCTATAGAAGCGGATGAGGTGGTCCGTTGGCTTAAGGAGTACCAGTACGAAAAGGCGGCGGAAACGGTCCCTACCTAGGTGGCCGGTTCTTGATTGTTCCTTCGGTAGAGCGGGGGAACGGGACCGGTCACCTTCTCAGGTGCATTGATTTGTGCGGAAAATTAGAAAGCTCGTATATCTATCTCCCCCGAAGCGGAACCGAGACCGAACGGGGCCAGGATGAATTGGAGGAGTTCCTGCAGAGACTTCCGAAAAAAGCGGTCGTCCACAGCATGCCTCCGCCGGGCAGGTTCGAATGCATTGTTTTCGATACACGGAGAACAAAGGAAGAGATGTTTTACGAAATTTTTCATTCCTCTGTTGTTTTAAGTATAGATGAGGGCGGCGGTACGCGAAGCCGTTTCGATTACCTTATAGATACCCTGCCGAAACCTGCCTCATTCTCGAGGCCGAATATAAGCTCGCCGGCTTTTCTCGGCCTGCCTTCGTGCAAAAAAGAAAGCCCCTCCGACGATACGGAGAGGAAGGATGAGCCCTTTCGTTCGGTCCTTGTTTCCTTCGGAGGAGAAGACCCGGCGGGGCTTACAGAACAAACGGTGCGATTTCTGATAGAAAAGGGTTTTTTCGGGCCCGGACAAATTACCGCGGTTCGAGGCCCCCTTATGGGCGGGTTGGCCCTTCCTAAGGGGGTAACGGTCCTCGATCGGCCGGAAGGGCTGGCAGCCCTTCTTTCCGGGTATGATCTGGTTTGCACCGCTTTCGGGCTTACGGCATACGAGGCGGCCGCGGCCGGGGCGGCGGTCCTCTGCGTGCATCCGAGCAGATATCACGCACGCCTCGGTTCGATTGCCGGTTTCCCTTTCGGAGGAACCGGAACACCGCGGTTACGCAGGTTCCGGAAGGCCCTAGCCGAGCCTCTGCGCCTGCGTTCCCGGTCCCGGGCGGTACTTCCGGCCGGAGAAACCAGGTCCCGCGACTTGGCGGAGTTCCTTAACTCCTTCGTTTTTCCCGATCCGCCTGTATGTCCGGTATGCAGAGCGCGGGGCGGTCCGGCTTTTATGCGGTTTCGGGACCGGACGATTGTTCGATGCAGCGGATGCGGAGTTCTCTATCAAATATTATTTACCGGTGCGGCGAAATCGTATGGAAAAGAATATTTTTTTTCCGAATATAAGGCCCGGTACGGCAAAACCTATCTCGAAGATTTCAATCATATCAAAGAGCTTGCCCTGAAGCGGCTTCGTGTGGTTCGGCGCTTACTGGCGCCGGGACGGCTTCTCGATGTTGGGTGTGCTTACGGCCCCTTTCTTGCCGCTGCGGCAGAGGCCGGGTATGATGTCTTCGGAATCGACCTATCCGAATCTGCGGTCCGGTTTGTGCGGGAACAGCTTAAACTCCCGGCCCTTGCCGCTCCCTTTGAACCGATTTCTCCGTCATCCTTGCCCGGAGAATTCCGCGGGAGATGCGATATCATAACCATGTGGTACGTTTTCGAGCATTTCCGGGACAGCGCGGAGGCAATGCGGAAGGTGCATGAATTACTTGAGCCGGGCGGGATTTTTGCTTTATCAACCCCCAATGCCGGAGGGATAAGCGCCCGCGGAAATCCCGAAGGCTTTTTCGGGGCGAATCCTGAGGACCATTTTACCCTTTGGACCCCTAAAATCGTAAAAAAGGTCCTGCCGAAGTTCGGTTTCACCGTTAAGAAAATACGGGTGACCGGGCATCATCCCGAACGGTTTCGTGTCGTACGGAAAGAATACGGCATGGTATACCGAATCTTCAAGATGATAAGCAGGATTTTCCGCTTAGGGGACACATTCGAGGTATATGCTGTCCGTGATTATAGAAAGGAGTCTTTTGTAAAATGAAAGCGGAGAAACGGGGAATCCTAATCTTAGGGGGAGGCACGATGCAGCTTCCGGCCATAGCTTCCGCCGGGGAAATGGGGCTTAGGGTATACATTGCCGATGCCGACCCCGATGCCCCGGGGCGGGCCTTGGCGGACCGTTTCCTCCACATCGATCTCAAAGACGAAGACAAGCTTGCCGGGGCCGCGGAAAGGCTTATTTCCGAAAACCTGGCCGGCGTATTTACCGCGGGAACCGATTTCTCCACATCGGTCGCGTACGTGGCCGAACACTGTTCTCTTCCCGGAATTTCCTATAAGACCGCCTGGGATGCCCGGGACAAGGGAAGGATGCGGAGGCGCTTTCGGGACGCGGGAATCCCTTCTCCTGATTTTGTTTGTATCGAAAGCGATACAATACGAAAAATTTTCGAAAAGCCGGAAGATGATGGAAATAAATTGATGGTGACCGGAGAAGGAAAAAAGCTTCAATTTCCCCTGGTGGTAAAACCTTCGGACAGTATGGGTGCAAGGGGAGTCCGGCAAGTCGGAAACGCGCGGGAACTGCGGGAAGCGGCGGAAAACGCCCTTGCCCACAGCAGTTTTGGAAGGGTCGTGCTGGAGGAGTATATGCCGGGCCCGGAATTGAGTATCGACGCCCTGGTGCATAGGGGAGAGGTGAAAATCTGCGGAATAGCGGACAGAATTATCCGGTTCCCGCCGTTTTTCGTGGAAATGGGTCACACCATGCCCGCGGAAACGGATAAAAAGACTATTGCAAAAGCGGCGGAATGCTTTATCCAAGGGGTCAGGGCTTTGGGAATAGAAAACGGAGCGGCCAAAGGGGACATAAAAATCGTTGAGGGCGAACCTTATGTTGGAGAGATAGCCGCACGACTTTCCGGCGGATATATGTCCGGCTGGACCTATCCGTATGCGTCGGGTGTGGAAGTGACCGCCGGGGCGATTCGGATCGCTCTTGGCGATCCTCCGGGGAAACTGGGACCCCTCCGGGACTGGACAAGCGCGGAACGTGCCTTTATTTCCATTCCCGGCAGGGTAGCGAATATCGAAGGCATACGCGCGGCCCGGCAGACACCTTATGTAAAGGACTTGTTTCTGCGTGCCGAGACAGGCGGACAGGTGGTTTTCCCCTGCAACAACCTGGAAAAATGCGGAAATATCATTACTCAGGCCCCGAAGCGCAGTACGGCGGTAAAAGCGGCGGAAGAGGCGGTACGGAACATTTTTTTCAGGTTGGAGCCGGAAACAGAGGAAACTTTCCGTTTTTTGCGGAATGCCGAATGGGCGTGGGCGCCCGCCGCGTTCGAGCTTACTGAAAAGCAAAACCTCCACGCCCTCAGGAATATGCCGTATTATGCCGCTAACCGGGACGGAGCCGGCGGCGGGGAACAGAGAGACCTCTTTTTCATGATTCCCGCACAGGAAGCCGAAACTTCCAGGGATTGGCACGGGATGGGACTGTCTGCGGCGCTCTCGGTTGTACGGCAGAAAACGGAAGGTTTGGCCCCGCTGCCCATTCGACTGGGCAGGCTGTTCTGGGATTCATTTCTCCGGGGCGGGATCCAGGGAGCGGTTTTTATCCTCGAGACCTGTAAAAGATATATTGAAAAGGGCAGATCTGTCGATACATTAGTAGAAAGAGTAGAAAAATGAAGGAAAAAAAAGCCCTTAGACCGATTATTTTCTGCATTCTGCTCTCTTTTACGATTTTTATTCCCCCGCACCTCTCTGCCGATATTGATATCGTCTCTTTTGCCCGGCGGGCCGGGGGTTTTATCGAGTGGAACCCCATGGCAGGCCGGGGCACCTTGGTCAAAGACGGAGAACGGTATACCTTTACCCTCCATTCCGGCTCGATCGTCTATAATTATACCGAACGGCTGCCGGGCGGGGTATACCGGGGAGAGGGCGGCAGCGTTTATTTCGACGAAACAGCGCAGAAAGCTCTGTCTGAGCGGATAAAATTACGCGCGGAAGGGGCCCCCTCGGTTGCGGCTATTCTAATCGATCCCGGACACGGAGGAAAAGATCCGGGCGCCATCGGTTCACATAACATCGACGGCAAAGAACTGGTGGTGCGGGAAAAGGACATTGTTCTCGATGTGAGCAAAAATCTCTACCTAATGCTTCAAGAACAGTATCCGGACAAACGCATCATGCTTACCCGCACCGGCGATACGTATCCATCTTTGGAAGATCGGGTTGAAATCGCTAATTCGGTTTCCCTCGCGGATCACGAAGCTATTATCTACATTTCCGTCCATGCCAATGCTTCGTTAAATAAAAAAGCTAAAGGGTTCGAAGTTTGGTACCTGCCGCCGGATTACCGAAGGACACTCATTGATCAGGAATCGATAGAGGACGGACCGGAAGAGGTCCTTCCGATCCTCAATTCCATGCTCGAAGAGGAATATACCACCGAGAGCATTCTCCTCGCCCGGGAGATTTTAGCCAGTATGGACAATCAAATCGGAAATGAAACGGAAAACCGGGGTCTAAAAGAAGAAATTTGGTTTGTGGTGCGAAAGGCGAAGATGCCTTCGGTCCTTCTGGAATTGGGATTTGTGACTAATGTCGATGAGGCCCAAAAATTAAGCGATCCGGACTACTTGCAGAAACTTTCCGTGGCAATCTATAATGGAACCTCGAAATTTATAGAAAATTTTGAATCTACGAAAGGATTTACGGAGTTAGAGTGAAAAGAGATAGATTGGTTCCTCCGATTTCGGGTATATTTTTATGTCTCGTCTTTATTGCGTCTGTATTATTATTTATCCGCTATCAAAAAAGATGGCATCAATATGTGCTGTTTTTTCCTCAATACAAAAATGAAGGGGTCATCGAAACGGAGTTCCGCAGGTTTCCGAAAAAGGAATCGGTTGAACAAAATATGTATAATCTCATACAGGAGACTCTTTTAGGGCCCGAAGACCTCCGGCATGAATCTATTTTACCGGAAGGAACGAAATTGCAGTCCCTTCTCTTCAGAGAAGGGGTCTTATTTGTCGATTTTTCTTCCGAGTTGCTGCTTTCCGACCAGGCATCTACCATTTCCCTGCAGGAGAAAATTGCTTTAGTAAAGAGGGCGCTGAAATTTAATTTTAAAGATATTGAGAAAATTATTTTCACCATTGAAGGAGAATTGCCCGGATTAGAGGACAATAACTAAAAAAAAAATAAAATTCGTTGACAAAATTTATGCATTCTGTATAATTTGATTTGAATACCGTAATTTTTGAAAAGGAGTTGTGGATGAAACGGTTCGTCATTCTTCTTACGGCTATGATTCTCTGCATAAGCGGGTTTGTTTTTGCAGAAGAGTCGGTTTTGATAGATTTCTCAGCTGTTGCTGCTGATTTTGACCCAGACAATCCTACGGCCTACGATCCTCCCGCTGAGGAAGAGGAGAGGGCCCAGGGGTACCGTCCTGCCGAGATAATGCCGGGTGATGTCCCGGAAGGGGTTCAAGAGAACAGCAGGACCCTCATAGATTTCAGCGATAAAGCAGGCACCGGGTTTACCGCCGAGGACAGGAAGTACATGATCACTTCCCTCGCGCCGGATAACTGGAATGTAGTGCTCGCTTCTTCTTCGAGGACTGTCTTCAACCAGTCCAATTCTATGACAAAGCAGGTCCAGGTGCGGGACGCTGAGGATGTGAACGAAGCATATCGGGGAAAGAGCATTATGGGTGTGCGCGTGCGTTTCCCGACGGGTGATTATAACTCATGGGCAATGGTGCGGCCGCCCTTTGAGGTTCCCATCTACATGAAAAAGACCCGGATTATCACCGCTTCCGAGGAAGACTATGAGGTAGACGAAGAAATCGGCTATCGGGCAGTCCCCGTCGAGGGTGATCCGAACAGGACAAAGTTCAATCAGTACGGGGTGGTAAAAAATGTCGGCGTTATCAAGTCGATTTCCATGCGAATCCTTGGAATGAATTTCCCCATGGGATGCGAGGTGGTAGTGAAAGACCACAACAATGTTGAACGTTCGATGTTTATGGGCTACCTCCTTTTCGACGGCTGGAGAGAACTCACGTGGGAAAACCCGAACTATATTACCGAAGTCCGGAACAGGGAGCTTAGACGCTTTCCTCTCTACCCGCGTGCAACCCCGTCGATCAAACTCATGGGTGTCCGGTTTCTCCGGGACAAAGAGCAGATAGGCGGCGATTTTATTACCTACATCAAAGACATCACTGTTACCTATGACCGCGCAGTCCTCGACCTCGATACCGATGTAAACAACGAAGCGGTATGGGGTATTCTGAGCGCACGGGAAGAAGCGCGAAGGACCGCAGAGTTCGAGCGGCTCGGAGAGATCCAGGTACTCCGTGAACTCGAGAAGAAAAAGATGCACAAAGTTGAAGAAGAGCTCGAATAATATCGGAGGCTAAGGCGTCGGTAGGGTAGGAGCGGGACATGGCTTAAGCCTTTCCTTATCCAACACACATACCCTCGAATAGAGATTTAACAAGGCCGTTTTCATAAAAGAAAGCGGCCTTGTTGTTTGGTGCGCCCGGCAGGGCGCACCTACTTGAAGGCGAAGCGGGCAAACAGCGCCTTTTCTGTTAAAGCTTACTTCGTTCGATGAGGGAGCTGATATTGAGTTTTAT
>CAYWIK010000020.1:25798-31746 GCA_964458315.1 uncultured Spirochaetales bacterium
GCCTTTTCTGTTAAAGCTTACTTCGTTCGATGAGGGAGCTGATATTGAGTTTTATTCCGGCGGTTGCATTAAAGAGATAGCCGCCGGGGCCTGGATTGGTGACGCCTAAAAGGGCATTGGTTCCGAAAGTGTAAATACTGCTGTCTAATCCTGCAACCAAGGTAAGATAATCGGTCAGGTCGACGTCAACGGTAAACCCGGCAACAATTGAATTGAGGGAATGGACCGTTGTACCGGCTGTTTCGATAAAAGTCTTCGAGAGCTGGTGAAAGGCGAAGGTAACGAGCACCTTGTAGGGAACATTTTTCTGGTGCACATCTGTGGAAAAAGAATAAATATAGAGGCTGTCCACCGTTTCTCCCGCCGCGACCTTCTCAGTATATTTTTTTGTCTGAAGGCTGAGGGAGCAGATTGCGTGGGGAACGTAGAAACCAAAGGCGAGATCGTTCCTTTCCTGAAGATAGTCGCCGGTCTGCACGATTCTGCCGCCTATACTGCTGTCCGTTCTGAATCGGATATATACAATACCCGGAAACTCCAGCTTTACCGAGGTGGATATTCCCGACTTGAGCAGAGTCGCCCGGGAATTAAAGAGGCCGAAGAACGGGCCCACAGAGAGCTGTAGAAAGCTGTATTTGTAGGTGAAACGGGTGTAGACCGTATTACGCATAATTGGGTCCATATAGTAGCCGGTGTGGACACCGATCTGTTCGTTTACCCAATGATTGACATAGGCGTCGATTCCCCAAGGAAACGAACGGCCGTCAAAGGCGGTTTCCGCAGATGTCCTGTCTTTGGCAAAGGCGAGGTTACCGATATGGAAGCTGGTACCAATTTCCAGGGAAAATACGGCTGTCGCGACGGTTAGAAGCACAATAATAAAAATATACGTTTTTTTCATATCAGAACTCCGCTTTTACTCCGATAAATCCTTCAAACATTTCAGAAACGTTGAATGGTACAATATGCAAATTAAGTTTAAAAGTCCATATAATGCCGGTAGTGACCGAACTGAAATAAGGTGACACGACAAGGGCGATCTGTTCTGTGGAAGTATCGGCGGTTTGGAATTTTAACGTCGTCTCTAAGCCGCCGGCATAAGGATTCTTTACCAGGTCTCCGGCGCGGAAATTGATATTTACATCCGCGTTCCCTAATTCGCCGGTTGTCTGCTGCTGATAGTATGCCGGGTGCCAAAAGAGTGTGATAATGATCGAAAAAATGTTGAAATGTACACGGGGCTCGAAAAAGAAGTAAAAAAGGTTAATCGAGAATGGATCGGTAGAAGGGTCCCAGAGGGGGACGCCCACCTGCATGAGAAACTCGCCGCCGATTCCGGTATTGTAGTAAAAGAGGAGCCCTCCGCGAAAATACCCGTATTGTGAAAGGGGAAACGAATAGCCGATAAACCCTTCGAGCTTGATCAGTTCGAGATTGAGGATCGTTCGGAGGTCCGTGGAATAATAACCTTTACCGAGGTAGGAATCCTGATAGATGTAGCCTGAAAGCTGTAAGTTCTCGAAGAGGGTTTGTGAAGTTTCAAGTTCAATGCCCGTACCCGCCGGATTATAGATACCGTCATACCTTGTACCTTCGGGAAAGTAGAGATAACCTCTGTATTTGGACGCAACGGGAATGCTTCCAAACTGTTTAAAAAATACATCTCCGTTACCGAATGTTTCGTATTCACCGACGAAATAGCTTAGATTTACGGGAATGGTGAAGAGGTTCCTGGCGATCACGTGGGCGGATTTAAACACAAGGGTGGGAGGGTTACTCAAAGAAGCCAGATCATCGCTGTCAATGGATACCATGATATTTCCTCCGATCTTATATCCCCCGGCGATCGCCAGCTCGAAGGTACCGCGGGTATCGAGGATAAAACTGCTGGCATCTACATACCCCCTGGTGATCATTTCCATTGTCGGGACAAGGAGATCAGCAGCGGAGACAAATGAAAATGAGAGGAACAGCATCAAGAATAATAAAAAAACGAAAAAAACGACGCGCCTGTTTTGCACGGTCACCTCCCTCAAGGGTAAAGTTTATACCGAAAAATCGAAAAAAAAAAGTATTTTGGCCAATTTACATATTCTTACTACATTTTCGATATAATAGAGGTGAATCTTGAATTCCCGCTTGACTTACCGAAGTATATATAAGAATATTTACGTGCAATGAGTGACTATTTAGATCCAAACAACGAAGAACTCTTAAAGGACTTCTTTTTAGAAGCCCAAATGCAGGTCGATGCCCTCGAGCAGAATATCCTCGTCCTTGAAAACGAGCCGGAAAACCGGGATGCGGTAGACGAGATATTCAGGGCGGCCCATACGCTCAAGGGCGGGGCCGCTACAGTCCAAATGATGGAGCTTTCCGAGTTTACCCATCTTGTAGAGGATGTTCTTGACGATATTCGCAGCGATGAGGTCGCGATAAATGAAGATGTAATCGATATCCTGCTCAATGCCATCGACATTATCAAGACAATGCTTCAGGCGAGGACCCAGGGTGAACAGTACGATGATGATATAAGTGAAACAGAAGGAGCTTTAAAAGGCCTTTTAGGAAGGGAAAAAATAGCGGTCCGCGAGACACCCGACACCCGTCGGCAACCCGGCGCTCAGGCAGCTCCGGCCGCTGCCGAAACGGCAGAAGAGGCCGCTAAGGTCCCGAAGCAAACTGAAAGCGCCCCGGCTGAAACCGAAGCCGGAAAACCGCTAAGCGAGTATGATCTTCTCGAAATGAAAGAAGCTGCCGGGGCCGGTAACACAATCTATGCCGTGTCCGTTGATTTTGATGAAGACAATCCGATGAATACGGTAGGCGGAATACAGGTCTTCGCGGCGCTCAAGAACTGCGGCCAGGTATTAAAAACGGTACCGGATTTCGAACTTCTCTACGAAGATAATTTTTACCCGACGGTAGTCTATTACGTAGCCTCCGAAGAACCACCCGAGGAAATCAAAGTGAAAGTCGATATTCCCGATGTAATTACCCGGATCAGTATGAGCGATGTAGAGGGCGGAGAAGCAGCTGCGGCAGAAGAGACGGCAAAAGGGCCGGCGGAAATGGGGGCCCAGGTCTCCGCGGAAGCGGAGGCACCGGAAGAAAGACCGGAAGAAGAACAGAAAGAAGAACAGAAAGAAGAGACCAGGCAGGAACCGAAAAAGGTCCAGGATTTGCCGAAAACCAAGGTGACCAGCTCCGTGTTGAGGGTAGACAGCAGTCGGATCGACAGCCTTTTGAACTTGATAAGCGAAGCGGTCATCAATAAGGCGACCTTTAACCAAATCGGCAATCAGTTTTTAGAAAGCATGGCCGAATTCCAGACCGCCGAAACGCTGTTCAAGGACAAACAGAAAGAGCTCTTCGATTCCCTTCCCGATTATCTCGAAATGATCCAGGACGGCACACCGATTAACACGGTAAAAAAAGAAATACTTGATAAATACAGCGATATTTTCAGTTTGTTCGATGAATTTGAAAATAAAATCAAAAATACAATTAACGATTTCCGCGGGACCGCCCAGGTTCTAGGACGGAACACCAGTGAGCTTCATGAAAAGGTCCTGCAGATCAGGATGGTGCCGATTTCTCAAATCTTCTCGCGTTTTCCGCGGCTCGTCCGGGACCTGTCTAAGAGCCTGAATAAAAAAATCAAACTGATTATCGAAGGCGAAGACACGGAACTCGACAAATCGGTAATCGAAGACCTTCTCGATCCTCTTATTCATATTGTTCGGAACTCCGTAGATCACGGAATCGAGCCGATAGAAGAACGACAAAAAGCGGGAAAACCGGAAGAAGGCCGGTTGGTTCTTAAGGCGAGTAATGAAGGAAACATGATCCATATCGAGATTTCCGATGACGGCAAGGGAATCGATGTCGATTCTGTACGGGAAAAGGCGATTGAGCGGGGAGTGATCCATCCCAATAAAAACCTTTCCGACGTCGAAGCGTTTAACTTGATTTTTGAACCGGGGTTCTCGACGGCAAGGAAAATCACCAATGTTTCCGGGCGCGGGGTCGGGTTAGACGTCGTAAAGAAGCAGATCGAGAAACTAAACGGGTCGGTACAGGTAGTGTCGAAAAAGGGGACCGGAACCAGGATCATGATCAAACTGCCTCTTACCCTTGCAATCATCCAGGGGCTGCTCGTACGGGTCGGAAAAGAGACCTATGCGATTCCCATTACCTCTGTCTTAGACAGCCACCGCCTGAAGCCTTCGGAAATCAAGATGATCGATAACTACGAAGTGTTCAATGTAAGGGAAGACGTCATCTCCCTTATCCGGTTGAACCGGCTTTTCGGCATACAGTCGGATGAGCAGCGGGACTACCGTTTTATCGTTATCGTAGGAAGCGCGGACAAGAAAATGGGACTCATGGTAGACAGTCTTATCGGCGAGGAGGATGTGGTCATCAAACCGCTCAAAGACAAATACACAAACTCACCGGGCATTGCGGGAGCGACCATTCTCGGCGACGGTACGGTTTCGCTGATCATCGATGTGAGCCAGTTGCTCGACCTCGGTCTCAGGCGGGAGATCGAACAGCGTAAGCTTCGGGACGCGGGGGTCAGATAATGAGTACCTTATCAAAGAATATTAAAGAAAACCAAGAAGCTCAGGAAAATACAATAAAGATCGATTTCAAGATGGTCACCTTTTCGTTAGCGGGAAAAGAATACGGAATCGATATTATGAAGGTGAAAGAAATTGCCAAAGACAATGTGTTTACCTTTGTCCCGAACACCGCATCCTATGTAAAGGGCGTGTATAACCTGCGGGGTGACATTATTTCCATAATCGATCTGCGAATTATGTTCAACCTTCCCGCCGAAGAGAGGAAGGAAGGGGAACTCGAAAACATGATTATCCTCAGGCTCGACGAGCGGATTATCGGCGTAATCGTCGATTTTACCGACAAGGTGGTAGGAGTAAACTCGGAAACCATCCAGCCTCCCCACCCGCTGTTTGGCGATATAAACGTTAAATATATCAGCGGGGTGGTGGAAGATGACAACCGGCTCTACATCATCCTCGACGTGGAGCGGATTTTCGGAAAAGAGGAGCCTGCCGAAGCGGCTGCACCCGTAGAAACCGGCGCAAAGGCGGCCCCTGAAGGAGCGCCTGAGGTGCAGGAGCAGGCAATAACGGCCGGAAAACCGGGCAAAGCTCTGGATTTGACCTTTATTTCGGAGACCCTTGCTACATTCAAAGGCTTTCATGTCACCGCCCTCAATTCGGATTGGGTGTATCAGCGTTTCAGCCAGTGGGAACAGGAACGGCGGCAGGAGGGAAAGGACATCCAGCTTACCTCAGTCTCGGACGCCGATGATTTTTTAAGACCCTTTTACTCTCCTTATTCCGAACGGTTTTTAGGCGAAGAGTATATTGAAAACCTTATTGCCCTGCTGCCGGAAGAAAGCGGCGCAACCGTCAGTGTTTGGAATCCCGGCTGCGGCAAGGGCTACGAAACCTACTCTCTCGCATGTATTCTGCGGGAAAAATATCCTCAAAAAAAGATTAAAATTTGGGCCCATGACAACGATTTACTCGGCGTTTCGTCAGCGCCGACCTTACTCTTTTCCGCGAACGATGTACCGGAAAGATTTCAAAAGTTTATGACCGAAACAAAAAACGGATATCAGTTTACATCCCAAATAAAGGACACGATTCTTTTCGAATATCACGACATTGGCCATGAGAACCCTTTCCCGCCGGTGGATCTCGTGTTTGCCCGGGACACTTTTTCGTTTCTAAAAAAAGAAGATCAGGACCGGATCGTAAACAGCCTCGAGGACTTGCTCAAACCGAGCGGAATGGTTATTCTCGGACAGAATGAACAACTGCCGAGCCCGGAATGGGTCCCGGTAAAAGAGGGAAACATTGTTGCATTTAAGAAAGAATAGATATAGACTGTATGTTATTCAGAAAAGGAGT
>CAYWIK010000021.1:0-1269 GCA_964458315.1 uncultured Spirochaetales bacterium
AGTTGAAATCTGGCATAAAGCCATCTGATTAACCAACCTAGAATCAAACCAGTGAGAGAAAGTATAATTCCAAGCCATATAGACATATACTTCCCCCACTATGCAATGTGGCAAATATTATATATATTCAAGAAATTTTGTCAAGCAAAAAGCGTTAGGATAAAATATTTACAGAAATAAGGCTCTCAATTATCGTTTTAAGGGAAGTTTTCGCTTTTTTAAACCCCATAAAAACGAGAGCTGTGTCATTCTGATACACCGCAGGCATAAATAGATAGCTCCGAAGATTTCGCTTATCGTTGTCTGAAAGCCTGGGCTTGAGGCTTTCTTTATCAATCTCCTTATAATTTGCATAAACAAACATTTTTTCTTCAGCAACGTATTGTATGAGTTCCTCATTCGCCCGGTATACAAAGGTCCGGGGGCTTACGTTATCAAACCCTATTTCCGTTTCCGGGGTAAATGAGCCGTTGCTGTAAGTAAGGACCGCGAGATATACAGCGTCGACCTCTCTTGATAACTTCATCAGGCACTTGAGGGGAGAAATATCATGCTTTTCTAAGTAGGAAAAGAGCCGACCCAAATTCAACCCTTCCCGGGTAAAGCATTTTCGTACAATATCTCTGTCCAGGCGCTCTCCGTTTCCTCCCTTTGAAACTCTCGGCGTTTCCCTCTCCTCTTTTGTAAGTTCGAGCGGGAGTTCCACATCCGAAAACGAAAAAAGGTCCTGAATAACAGATCCGCTGTCGTCGGGCATCTCCCTTGTTCCGATTACTTCATCCGCAAGTTTTTTAAACTCGGCGTCTCCCCCCTGATCAAGTGAAATATCAATTGCGTCCTGCTTTAGAGTGAATACTCCGTCTTTGTCTTCTTCAACGATAGGTTTTTCCGCCGTATACGAGGAGGCTATCTCTTTTGCGGCCATAACTTCCAGGGCCCCTTGTTCGACAAAGGTATCGATACTAGGTTCCCCTGTTTTCCGTATATTTTTCTCTCTGTCATGCAGTTCTTCTAATACCTTCGGTTCTTCCGACTCCTCCGGAGGCCTCCACATGGACTCCGAATAATTAGCACTAAAACCGGGGCGAAAAGCGCCTGAATAGGAGTATCCGCCCGCTACTTTCTCTAAAACGACCTCACGTTCTTCCGTCTCGGTTTCGGCGGCGGAAAGTTCTTCCAGCTCATCGATTGCCTGCTGTGTCGTTTCGGCGATAGAAAGCGGCTCCAGCCGCAGCTCCTCCGCGGTTTCGAGTTCTTCGAGGTCTTCGG
>CAYWIK010000021.1:1369-2986 GCA_964458315.1 uncultured Spirochaetales bacterium
CATCGCTTCCAATTCTTCGTCACTTTCGATTTCCTCGACCTCGACCGGCTGCATCACCCCCTGCTGCACCGGCGGTTCGGTTTCAACAGGCCCCCCTTGATCCGGCTGCCGCGGCTGGGTTGTCCGCCCGGCGGCCGGCGGTGCGTACTGAACGTTTAGGGCGGTCCCGCTCTTAAGGACACGTTCAAGAGCCTGTTCAAGGTTTTTAATATCAAGCCTCGATGAAATCTCTGCCGGTGTCTCTCGTTCCTCGATCTTGCTCCCGATTACGTCGATTATCTCTTCCCAGCTTTTTTCGATAAGCTCATCTACCTGTTCCTGTTTGCTTCCTTTTATTTTCCCGATCCCTCGCTTTATTTCCCTTTTCACGAGTTCCCTTCTAGTGCCGAGCTCCCGCTTCCATTTTTCCCAGTCAATGCTTTCTTTATTTTCAATATATTCCCTGAGAAAATTGATTTGAAACCGCTTAATCCGCTCGCCTAAAACTATAACTCTGTCCTGACGGAAACTCAAAATGAGAAACAGGAGAAGAAACAAGGTAACAAAAAGGGACGCCATAAGAATAACCTTGAGATAATCGTTTAGGGTAAAAATACTTTCGGGAACGACCATACCTAAGGTGTAGTCGTAATTTTTTGATTGTATGCTCAACAAGGCATAAGATTCGCCGCCTGCAGATTCAATAAAGCTTTTCTTTCCCGCACTTCCGGGAGAAGAACTCCAAAGCTCAAGAATCTGTTTCTGAATAGACGGATTTTCCGATACGTCGAATCGAAGAACAAATCCGCTCGAATCTATAAGCGAAAAATCTTCCCCGGGCTGGAGAGGACCCTGTTTTAACAGATAGTTTTTGACACCCTTTCCCGAAACATAAAAAAGTGCAGTTCCTTTATATATTGATAAGGTATCGTAGAAAGGAAATGCATATACAATGATATTTTCATCCTGCTTCAGTAAAATTTGCCTCGATTCACCTTCTTCAAGGGTCAAGGGTTCAACCTCGTTTTCGCCGACCGTTTCCTCTAAACGCCTGTATATAATACTGAAATCGTTTCTTTGTTTTATATCTTCCCGGAGTGTGCTGTAGTGAATATTGCCTTCGGTATCAATAAACCTGACAAAAAGAAAGCCGGGGAGTTCTTCTTGGAGAAATTGAAAAAGATTTTCACGCCTCTCAATATCTTCCACGCTTAAGTTGGGCAAGTAGGACCGCTTAATGTACTCCTGGCGCAATATCGATTCAAACCTAGTCATATACCGTTTGTTATACTCGTCGACCTCTGCGAGTGATTTTTCAAGTTCCTGATAGAGAGAATTCGTAACCCGCTGATTATAAAATCTGGTCTCGATAATGCCGAATAGCCCGGAGAATGCCAGGACGGAAAACGCACTAAAAACGACAACGGTAATGAGAAGACTTAGTGCTGCCTTCTGTGCGGTCTTCATGAGTTAGTAATGCCTCCGGCTACGATCCTATTAATAATATATCGACATTTCCAAAATAAAAGTAGAGTTAACCGACTAAAAAAGGAAGGTTTATTACCTTCCTTTGTAGTATGTATTTTTATAAAAAAGTTGTAAATAGGTGGTTTTTATTTCTCTTCTTCCGCTTCTTCA
>CAYWIK010000021.1:3086-30581 GCA_964458315.1 uncultured Spirochaetales bacterium
CTTTGCAGCTTTCGGCGCTTTTTTCTTCTTTTTTGGTTCTTCTTTCTTCTCAACAAGCTCTAAAAGAACCATTTCGGCGGAATCATTGTGACGAAATCCTAGTTTGATAATCCTCGTGTATCCTCCCTGCCGGTCTTGAAACCGTGGAGAAATATCAGTAAACAGCTTCGCGATTACCGTCTTGTCTTTTATGTCTTTGGCAATTATTCGTCTGTTATGAACGGAATCTACTTTCGCCCGGGTTACCATTTTTTCCGCGGTCCGCCTGACCTCCTTAGCCTTCGCCTTAGTGGTCTTGATTCTCTCGTATCGAAACAGAGAGGTTACCATATTTCTATGCAGAGCGTGCCTGTGACTTGGCTTTCGATCAAGTCTGTTAAATCCCGATCTGTTATTCATCTTCCCCTTCCTTGCTGCTCTCTAGTTTCTTTGCCGTTTTCAAATTGCTGTAATCGGTCATTCCGAGGGCGAGATTCCACTCATGAAGCTTCTCTTTGATCTCGAGAAGAGACTTCTTTCCGAAATTCCTTGTTTTCGCAATCTCTTCTTCCGTTTTTCTTGTCAAATCTCCGATTGTCCTGATATTTGCATTTTTTAGACAATTGCTCGATCGAACCGAAAGTTCCAGCTCTTCTACCGGTGTTTCGAGAAGGGCGCGCACCCTTTCCTCGTCTTCGTCTAAATCTTCGTCCCCGACAATTGATTCTTCGTCGAAGTTGATAAAAATGGTAAAATGATCTTTTGCGATTTTTGCAGCCTCTGCAACAGCATCCTCCGGTTTGAGCGTACCGTCGGTCCAAACCTCTAAAACAAGTTTATCGTAATCCTTTCGCTGCCCCACCCTGGTTTTTTCTATGGAATACTTTACCCTTGTAACAGGCGAAAAAAAGGCATCCAAAGCGATTGTACCGATCACATCGATATATTTTTCATTTACTTCGGCCGGTATATAGCCGCGCCCAAGGTCTACCTGAATTTCCATATCCAAATTGGCATTTTCCATCAATGACGCAAGGGCAAAATCTTTATTTTCTATCTGAATATCGTTACCGTCTTCCAGATCGGCCCCGGTAATTTGGCCAGCACCTTTCTTCTCGATAAAAATCGTTTTCTGTTCAACATCGTCATTTAGACTAATCTTGAGCTGCTTCAGGTTGCTTATAACCACGGGCGTATCTTCGATAACCTCGGGTATGGATTCAAATTCGCTCGAAATCTGATGGGGAGTTCCCTCGCCGTCATAGGAAGTGATTTTAACCGCAGTTACGGCATGTCCCTGAATCGATGAGAGAAGTATGCGCCGCAGAGTATTCCCAATGGTAGTTCCGTATCCCCGCTCAAAAGGATATGCGATAAACCTTCCATAGTTCTTGTTTACTTCGCTGTGTTCGAACGTTATTCCTTTCGGCTTTTTAAATCCTTTAAGAAGGTTTTTTCTCGCCATATATACTCCCTGTATTGTCCTGTATATTATTATTTATCTGGAATACAGCTCTACAATAAGCTGTTCTTTAATGTCCTCTACATCAACGATATCGCTTCTAATTGGTAAAGCTTTTACCACTCCCCGCATTTGGTCCGGATCAACTTCCATCCACGGAAGAACACCGGAGCGGGTAAATTCTTTCAAGCTCTCTTTGATGACCAGCATCTTCTTACTCTGTTCCCGAACCTCTATAACGTCGTTTTCTGAAACCAAAAAAGACGGAATAGTGACTCTTCTCCCGTTTACGTGGATATGACCGTGGGAAACGATTTGCCGGGCCTGTTTTCTCGAAGAAGCAAACCTCATTCGATAGACGATATTGTCCAGACGGCACTCGAGGAGGCTAATGAGATTATCGCCGGTTTTTCCTCCCATGCGGTCCGCTTTTTCGAAGAAAATCTTAAATTGATTTTCGAGTATTCCGTACATACGTTTCAGTTTTTGCTTCTCCCTAAGCTGCAGACCGTAATCGGACATTTTTTTCATCCTTGTCCGCGGTCCCTTGCCGGGGGGATTTCGTTTTTTAGTGATTGGACATTTAACGCTGTTGCATCGTTCTCCCTTTAGATAAAGTTTTCTTTTGTCCGCCCTGCACAACCTGCACTGTGCATCTGTATATCTGCCCATTTTCGATTCTCCTCCTCTAGACTCTTCTCGTCTTTCTCGGGCGACAACCATTGTGTGGAATCGGCGTTACGTCCCGGATGCTCCTTACTTGCAGCCCTAAGGCCCCTAAAGCGCGCACTGCAGATTCCCGTCCCACTCCCGGACCTTTAACAAAAACGTGCACCTCCCGAAGGCCGTAATCCATAGCCGTTTTCGCTGCTGTTTCCGCGGTAGTCTGGGCGGCATAGGGAGTAGATTTTTTTGCACCCCGAAAATTCAGAGACCCGGCGCTTGCCCAGGACACTGCATTTCCGTTGAGATCTGTTATTGTCACTATCGTGTTGTTAAATGTGGCTTGAATATATACATTGCCGATTTGTACTGTTTTCTTTTCTTTCTTTTTCCTGACTTTAGCCAAACTCGCTACCTCCGTGTATTACTTCTTCTTCCCTGCAATGGTTTTTCTCTTACCTTTTCTTGTTCTGGCATTGGTTTTTGTCCGTTGTCCCCGGACCGGAAGACCGCGTCTATGCCGCATTCCCCGATAACACCCGATATCCATAAGCCGTTTGATGTTCATTGAGACTTCCGTTCGTAAACGTCCCTCAACGGTATAGTCATTCTCTAAAACCTTTCTCAGCTTATTGATTTCTTCAGCCGAAAGATCGTTCATTTTTGTATCCGGATTTATTCCGGTTTTTTCGCATACGTCGGCAGCCGTTGACATCCCTACACCGAAAATATAGGTCAGGGCGACTTTCACTACCTTATTTGGAAGGTCTACTCCAGCAATACGTGCCATTGAATACTCCTATTTCTGCCTCTGTTTATGTTTCGGATTACTGCAAATAATTCGCACGACTCCGTTTCGCCGTATCACTTTGCATTTATCACATATCCTTTTTACACTAACACGGACTTTCATATTTTTCTCCTTATAACCGCTTCTACAAGTTTCTCGATTTTATCTTCCCTTTCTTTACCAGCCCTTCATGATGGTGCATCCGCAGATGCCCCTCGATCTGCGACATGGTATCCAAATCGACCCCAACCATGATCAAGAGCGAGGTACCGCCCATAAGCATGGCGACCTCCATCGGGAAATTAAACAGCTTGTTCACAATAGTCGGAATGATCGCGATAAACGCGAGAAACAGCGAACCTGGAAGAATGATCCTGCTTAGAATTCTGTTCAGATACTGCTCGGTTTTATCAGAGCGGATACCGGGGATGGATCCTCCGTTTTCACGTATCTGCTTCGCAATTTCATTAGGATTTAACGTGACCTGAGTGTAAAAATATGCAAAGAAAATGATGAGCAAGGTGTAAACCACAAGATACGGCGCGCCGCCGAACCGGAACCAATACGCAAAATCGCCGAGCCATTTGACCCGTGTGCCCAAGTTTCCCGCAATTTGGAGGGGAAACTGGAGAATGGACGATGCAAAAATGACCGGTATAACGCCCGAAGGGTTGATCTTGAAGGGAATGTAGGTGTTCTGCGCGCCGTACATTCTCCGTCCTACCACCCTTTTGGCGTAATGAACAGGTATTTTACGCTGCCCCCTCTGCTCATATATTACCAGAGCAACAATTCCTACGAACATGATAAAAACGATAATTACGAAAACCGGATTGAGATCACCGGTCCGGACCCTTCGTACCAGCGTAGACACCGCTTCAGGCATCCTGGCCACAATACCCGCGAATATAAGAAGGGATATCCCGTTTCCTATTCCCCGCTGACTGATTTGTTCCCCCATCCACATGAGGAAGATAGTGCCCGTCGTGACGGTCATCATCGCCAGTAATGTGTACGGCAGCTTTGCCATGGTAATCGCGTCCGGTATCCTGTCTGCGTAGACTGTTACCGTGTAGGACTGAATCAGGCAGACGAGCACCGTTCCGTACCTCGTGTACCGCTGTATCTTTTTCTTCCCCCCCTCTTCTTGAGATATCTTTTTAAGCTTCGGGAATACCAGCAAGAGCAGCTGCATAATAATCGAGGTCGAAATATACGGCATGATTCCGAGCATAAAGACGGAAAAGTTCTTGAATGCTCCTCCGGCAAAAAAGTCGATATATTCGGTAAGCCCTATGCCTGCGCCTGTCTGCTGAGACATAAAATAGAGTTTTAGGGCGTTTACATTGATTCCCGGAATCGGCAGGGTTGCGCCCAGACGAAAAATAATGAGGATCATAAAGGTGAAAAAGATGCGCTGACGAAGATCCCTTATGCGAAATATATCGAGGAACGCGTTGCTACCTGCCATATACTATTCCTGCCCTTCCTTGTTCTCTGCGGTTTCTACGGTACCCCCGGCTTTTTCTATTTTTTCTTTTGCACTTTTTGAAACCGGCATCCCGGAGAAAGTGAGTGCCGTGCTGAGTTCACCGTTTCCAAGGATTTTTACATCCATTTGCCTGTTTTTAATAATTTTTTTTCCTTTCAACGTTTCGAGGGAGACGGTCTCCCCGCTCTTATATTTATTTTCAATTTCCTGCAGATTGATTCCAACCACTTCCTTTTTAAAAGGATAGTTCGAGAATCCCCGCCGGGCAACCCGTCGATAGAGGGGCATTTGTCCGCCTTCGAAACCGGGACGAACCTCTCCGCCGGACCGTGCATTCTGGCCCTTGTCACCCCTGCCGCAGGTCGATCCCTTGCCTGCACTGTCGCCCCTGCCGACTATTTTCTTTTTTTTCACGGCACCCTTAGGTGCCCGCAGGTTCATATTGTCCATTTTAGTCGATCTCCTTTACGTCGAGTAAAAAAGAGACGGAGCGGACCATTCCCATAATGGCCGGACTCACCTCTTTTTCAACGGTGTGGTTGATTTTCCGAAGCCCCAGGGCGCGCACCGTTCTGCGGTGTTCCGGTTTCCTTCCGATCATACTCCTGACGAGGGTTATCTGTATTTTTTTTGCAGTTTTCTTCGCCATCTTCAACCCCACAACTCCGATAAAGTCTTCCCGCGTTCCCGGGCGACGACTTTGGCATCGAACATATTTTCAAGGCCGTTGAATGCCGCCTTAAGTATATTCATCGTATTTTTCGAACCGAGAGATTTGCTTAAAATATCATTGATCCCGCATACTTCCATGATCGCGCGTACAGGGCCGCCGGCAATGATCCCGGTACCGGGTGATGCTGGTTTTAGGAGCACATTTGCACTCTTGAACCTTCCGTTTATTTCATGCGGAATGGTGCTTTTCTGGAGAGGCACCCTGATCATACTCTGTTTTGCCTTCTCAATACTCTTGCGTATAGCCTCGGCAACGTCATTGGCCTTACCGAAACCGTATCCGACCTGTCCGTGTTGGTCGCCTACGACCACGAGAGCGGAGAAAGAAAACCGTCTTCCGCCTTTTACCACTTTTGCTACTCGATTCAGCTTAATAAGTTTTTCTACAAATTCGTTTTCCTGTTCCACTCGTGACCCCTTCGTCAAAACTGAAGTCCTGCCTTGCGCACACCGTCGGCAACGGCTTTTATTATTCCATGATATTTGTATCCGTTACGATCGAATACAACCGTCTTTACATCTTTTTCTTTAAGCTTCTTACCCATAATCTCGCCGAGCTTTTCCGCATCTTCGACAGTCCGTTTTAAGGAACCTTTGTTGTCCTTTTCCACTGTGCTCGAGGAAGCGATTGTCGTCCCAACGCCGTCGTCTATGACTTGAATATAGATATGCTTGTTGCTTTTAAAGATGGTCATCCGCGGACGGCTTTGCGTGCCTAAGATTTTCTTTCGGATCCGTTTTTTTCTTCTTGCCCGCTGGGCAAGCTTCGTTTCTGTCCTACTCATATCCAATCATCCTATTTCACTCCGGTTTTTCCGATTTTTCTTCGGACCAATTCGTCCTCATACTTGATTCCCTTGCCTTTATAAGGCTCCGGGGGCCGCAGTGAACGAATTTCCGAACTTACCTGACCGACCTTCTGTCTGTCAATCCCGGAAACAATAATTTTATTTGTTCCCTCGCAGGCTATTTGGGTTCCCTCGGGTATGTAATACTCAACCGGATTAGAGTATCCAATATTGAGTATAAGGAAATCTCCCTGTACCTCTACCCGGTAACCGACTCCGTTTACCAGTAATGTCTTCGAAAACCCGGTATTGACACCTGTAACCATATTGGACAGCAGTTTACGGTATAATCCGTGGAGGGACCGAGTACGTTTTGTTTCGTCCTTCCGCTTTACAATCGCCCGGTTGTCCCGGATTTCGATGTCCACACACCCCTCCATCTTCTGCTCCAAGGTACCTTTTGGTCCTGTAACAGAAACAAAACCGGGTTTATAATCGATCGTAATCCCTTCCGGTATATCGACCGGCATATTTCCTATTCTTGACATACCTATCTCCCAATACTACCAAACCGAGCAAATCAATTCGCCACCTATTTTCTTTTCAATTGCCTTTTTCCCGGTGGTGATTCCTGAAGAAGTCGATACAATCAACGTACCGTACCCGTTAAGAATTCGGGGCATTTTCTTATAGCCCAAATACATCCGTCGTCCCGGTTTAGAGATTTTTTTGAGTCCATGAATAATCGGTTCATTAATGTCGTTGTATTTCAAGAAAACACGGATATAATTATGATTATCCTGATTCATTTTCTTAAAATTTTTCACATACCCTTCGTTCTTTAGTATCTTAACGACCTCGAGTTTGAGTTTGGACATAGGGATGTCGACTTTTTCAAAACGCGCGGTGCTTGCGTTTCTAATTTTCGTCAGCATGTCGGAAATAGGATCACTAACAGCCATATTTTTCTCCTACCAACTTGATTTGGTTACTCCGGGAATCAAGCCCCTACTTGCGAGATCCCTGAAACAAATTCTGCACATCTGAAACTTTCTCATATAACCTCGAGGTCTGCCGCAGATACGACACCTGTTAACTTTCCTCGTCATGTATTTTGGTTCTCTCTGCGCTTTAATGATCATTGATTTCTTTGCCATCGATCAAAATCCCCCAATTCTAATTCTACTTTTACTCTTCTTCCCGTTTTTTCTGAAAGGGCATACCGAGTTTGATCAAGAGGCTCAATGCTTCCTTGTCTGTCTCCGCAGTGGTGACGATGACAACATTTAAGCCGCTTATCCTTTCGATCTTATCGTAATCGATTTCCGGAAAAATAATTTGCTCCGTAATTCCAAGTGAATAATTGCCATGCCCGTCAAGGGCATTGGCGCTCACGCCCCGAAAGTCTTTAACCCTCGGCAAGGCCACATTCAACAAACGGTCAAGAAACTCCCACATGTAATCGCCGTGAAGGGTAACTTTTGCTCCAATTTCCATTCCCTGGCGGACTTTAAAGTTCGCTATCGATTTTTTTGCTTTTGTCTTCACCGCCTTCTGCCCGGTAATGAGGGTCAATTCGTCCGCGGCTGAGTCGAGGAGCTTCTTGTTCTGTATTGCTTCTCCCACCCCGGCGCTCAGCACAACTTTTTCGATTTTCGGGATCTCCATTACCGACGTGTAGCCGAATTCTTCTTTCAATTCGGAAGCAATTTTCCTGTATAAACTTTTGAGTCGTGGTATATATTCTTTTTCTTTTGCCATTATACTGCTTCCCCGCATTTTTTACAGATTCTTTTTTTCTCACCGTTTTCGAACGTATAACCCGCCCTCGTCGGTCCGCACTTTCTGCACACGAGCTGAAGATTAGAAACGTTTAACGGTGCTTCGATCTCAATGATGCCGCCTTTTTCACCTTGCTTTTTCTGCTTTACGGCTTTCTTTACCATGTTGAGCTGCTGCACGACGGCTTTTCCGTTTTTTCTGTCTATCTGCAGTATTTTACCGCTCTTTCCCCGCTCTTTTCCGCTCATGACCATCACGTGATCATCACGTTTTAGTTTAATTTTTCCATTATTTGCCATATTACACTCCTCCTACAACACCTCTGGTGCAAGGGAGACTATTTTCATATAGTTACCTTCCCGCAGCTCTCTTGCCACCGGACCGAATATTCTCTTCCCGAGGGGGTTCTTATTCGCATCTATCATAACGCAGGCGTTATCATCGAAACGTATATAAGTACCGTCGGGCCTGCGGTGTTCTTTTTTTGTCCTTACGACAACCGCCCGCTGCACATCACCTTTCGACAACGCCGCATTAGGAAGAGCATCTTTCACCGCCACGACAATAATATCCCCGATCCCCGCACTTTTTTTCTTACTTCCGCCAAGGACCTTGATACACTGTACGCGTTTAGCGCCACTATTGTCCGCCACATTTAAGTAACTTTGCATCTGAATCATATCTGTACTCCTGCACGATGAACTTTACCTTCGACGCTCTCCGTTATTTAGCTCGTTCAACAATTTCTATAAGCTTCCAGCATTTCTCTTTGCTGTACGGCTTAGACTCGATAACCCGAACAGTATCACCGATGTGGGCTTCATTCTTTTCATCATGCGCCTTTATCTTCTTGGAATGCGATACATATTTTTTGTATAATCGATGAAGCTTTTTTGTTGTGATTTTTATGACGATGGTTTTGTCCATTTTGTCACTCACAACCTGACCGGTATACATCTTTTTCCTTGCTTGTACGTTCTGCTCCACAATCCTGCTCCTTATCCCCTTATACTGCTCGTATTCCAAGATCGTATTCGTGAATGATTGTATTCACCCGCGCTATCTGTCTACGTAAATTCCGAAGCTCCAGATTGTTGTCCACATGCCCGACAACCCGCTCGCATCGGAGCTGAAAATATTTCTTTTTCAATTCTTCCCTTTTGGTATACAGTTCTTCGTATGTTAAGTCGGCAAACGAATTTTTCATCTTCTTACTCCAAGTCCCTTCTTTCGACGAATTTGGTCCGAATAGGCAGTTTACTGCTTGCAAGCTTCATCGCTGATGCCGCGAGGTCCCTCTCTACACCGGCCATCTCGAACAGCATTGTTCCCGGGCGTACGACCGCGACCCAGTATTCGGGAGCCCCCTTCCCTTTTCCCATTCTCGTTTCCGCCGGTTTCTTGGTATACGGTTTATCCGGAAAAATTCGAATCCATACCTTTCCGCCTCTCTTAATATGCCGTGTCATCGCAATTCTGGCAGCTTCGATTTGACGGTTTGTAATCCATTTGGGTTCACAAGCTATCAGGCCGAAGTCTCCAAATGATATTCTATTCGCGGTCGTTGCCTTCGCATTTATCTTTCCGCGTTGTTGCTTTCTAAATTTCGTTCGTTTTGGACTGAGCATTAGTCTCTACTCCTTCTCCTAGTCGCTCTTATCTTTCTTGCCCTTGACCAGCAGCCCGGCATCATCTTTTCTGTCTTTTCTGTATATTTCGCCGCTGAAAACCCAGACTTTCACTCCGATCGTCCCGAAGGTTGTACGGGACTCCGCAAATCCATAATCGATATTCGCCCGAAACGTGTGCAGCGGTATACGGCCTTCTTTGTATTCCGCAACCCGTGACATTTCTGCTCCGCCTAAACGGCCGGCTATTTTAACTTTAATCCCCTGAACACCGCTCTTTATCGCGTTACCCACCGCCATTTTGAGGGATCTTCTAAAGGATGATCTGGAACGAAGCTGTTTTGCGATCCCTTCTGCAATCAGTTTCGCGTCTACCTCAGGCTTCTTGATCTCCTTTATCTTAAGCTGGATCTTCTTGCCTGCAATCTTTTGAAGCCTGGCGCCGATTTTTTCAATGTTTGATCCTTTCGCGCCAATGATGATACCCGGCCGTGAGGTATGAATTACAATCGTAATCCGCTGAGGATGGCGAATAATTTCGACATCGGCAATTTCCGCGCCCCGGGCTTCCGGACACTTTTCCAGTTCTCTCCGAAGAGTGAGATCTTCATGCAGCGTGTCCGCATAATCGCGAGGGTCTACATACCACCGTGATTTCCACGTGGTGTTTATCCCTAATCTAAGACCGTATGGATTAACTTTCTGTCCCATTTACACTCCCATTTCTGCAATTTCATCGACGACGACCGAAACATGGCTCAATCGTTTCAGCATAATGTCCCTTCTTCCCCGCGCCCGGGGCCAAATCCTCTTATATCGAGGCCCCTCATCAATCTTGAGTTCGCGTATATAAAGCATCTCTTCATCGAGATTTTTATTCTGTGCAAGTGCGTTCGATACCGCGGACTGCAGGACCTTCTTTAACATTCCGGCCCCTTTCTGCGGCATGCTTTCCAAAAGAGCGAGGGCTTCCGCATAAGGCCGCATTCTTACATTGTCCGCCACTTTGCGCATCTTGTAGGGAGAAATCATTAGATATTTCGCCTTCGCCTTATATCCTTTTTTTGCTTCCATTTTCTTCCCTTTTATTTCTTTACCACTTTTTTATCAGAACGCGAGTGGCCCCGGAATATACGGGTCGGGGCAAACTCTCCGAGTTTATGCCCGACAAGGTTTTCGGTTATGTATACCGGTACCCACGCTTTCCCGTTGTACACGGAAATGGTAAATCCGACCATTTCAGGGATGATGGTAGAGCAGCGAGAATATGTCTTTACCATCTTCTTGCTCCCCGATTTACCCATTTCCACGATTCTCTTGTACAGCTTCTTTTCAATGAAAGGTCCTTTTTTTATCGAACGTGCCACGCCCTTCTCCTATTTTTTCCTCTTTTTAACGACAAACTTATCGGAATATTTTTTCTTCTTTCTCGTCTTATAACCCTTCGTGGGCTGACCCCAGGGTGAAACCGGATGCCGGCCTCCTGAGGTTTTTCCTTCTCCGCCGCCGTGAGGATGGTCGTGCGGATTCATCACAACCCCTCGAACGTGAGGGCGGATGCCTTTCCATCTTGCAGCTCCGGCTTTTCCATATACGACATTCATATGGTCTTCATTCCCGACTTCACCGATGGTGGCCGAGCACTTCTTGAATACCATACGGGACTCACCGGAGGGCAGTTTTATCGTAACATAATCGCCTTCTTTCGCAACGACTACCGCCTCCGCCCCTGCCGCACGGGCGAGCTGTCCGCCCTTTCCAAGCTTCAATTCTACGTTGTGTACCGACATTCCTAACGGAATTCTTTCGAGGGGAAGGGAGTTCCCTATTTCGACCGGCGCGTTTTCTCCGCTTTCAACCGTGCGGCCTACTTTTAGTCCCCGCGGAGCGAGAATATAGCGCTTGTCGCCGTTTACGAAATGTATCAATGCGATATTCGCGCTTCTGTTAGGGTCGTATTCGATAGAAATTACTTTTCCGGGAACACCTTGATTGTCCCGCTTAAAATCCACGAGTCTGTATTTTCGTTTATGCCTTCCGCCTTTCCGTCGAACGCTGACCCTTCCGCCGGCTCCCCGACCGGCCTTAAAAGCATTACCTGTAGTAAGCTTTTTTTCAGGTTTATCCGAAGTGAGTTCCTCGAACGTAAGGTTGGCCTTATTTCGAAGCCCCGGTGTTTTTGGTCTATATGTTTTCAGTGCCACGCTATATTCCCCCTCGATCACTCGCGCCCGTTAGGCGCCTTCGAAAATATCGATCGTATCTCCCTTGCTTAACATTACAATCGCCTTTTTCCAGGTCGGCGTAAACCCGGTCCTATAACCGGACCTCGATCGAACTGTTCTGGTCTTACTCTTTATATTCATGACGTTGCACTTTTCCGGCGTTACGCCAAAAAGTTCTTTGACGGCGTGCATAATTTCATATTTATTCGCTGCCTTGTGCACCCGAAAAACGTACCGTTTTTTTTCCTGTTCGCGGTAGGTACTCGATTTTTCCGTAATAATCGGTTCGATTATGATTTGATCGGCATTCATTCTGCGTTCTCCTTGCTCTCCGTGCTCTCCGTGCTCTCCTTGCTGACTTCCCCGCTGCCGTAAAAATCATTTAATTTATTAACCGTATCTTTCATCACAAGCAGTCTTCTTCCATAAAACAGATCATGGGCATTCAGCCGGTTATATGTCAGCACTGAAAGGTTAGGGATGTTCCTGCCGGCCCGTTTCAGCATGGAATCATCTCCCGACAGGACCAAAACCGTCCTTTCTTTCTGCGCCAAAGCCTTGAGAATAGCTGCAAGTTCCTTTGTTTTTCCCGATTCTATGGTAAAGTCTTCTACTACTTTAAGGCTTTCATCCTTGGCCTTCAAACTAAGGATTGATTTTATCGCCCTTCGTTTCAGCTTCTTCGGAACCTTATAGCCAAAATCCCTCGGCTTAGGACCGAAGGTAATGCCGCCGCCGACCCAAAGAGGACTTCTTCTTCTGCCTGCCCTGGCCCGGCCTGTTCCTTTTTGACGCCACGGTTTTGATTTTGCGCCCCGGACCTCGCTCCTCGTTTTGGTCGATGCCGTGCCTACTCTTTTATTTGCGAGTTCGTTCTTGATCGCATAGTAGATAGCTCCCTCGCTGATTTCACAGGCGAACACATCGGAATTGAGGTCTATCGTACCGATTTCTTCGTTTTTTACGGAAAAGACTTTTGTTTCCATTCCATGAATCCTCTATTATTCTTCCTTACTTCTTTTTCGCATCGCGAACGACAACGATTCCTTTCCTTCTTCCGGGCACCGCGCCCTTTACAAGGATCGCCTTCTTGTCCGTATCAACCTTTACGATTTCGAGATTTTGGACGGTTACTTTTTTATTTCCCATCCTTCCGGGCATCTTTGTTCCTTTATGGACCTTGGACGGACTTGCGGCCATTCCGGTCGATCCGAGTCCCCGGTGGAACTTCGACCCATGGGTTTTTCGTCCGCCGCTGAAACCGTGCCGTTTCATCACGCCTTGATAACCCTTCCCTTTGGAAAACCCTTGGACATCAACAAAGTGGAGATCTTGGAAAAGTTCAACTCCAAGGGTGTCTCCCGGCTTACACTCTTTTTCGAAATCTCGAAATTCCACCAAATGGTGTTTCAGCTTTATATTGTCGGTGAATTGCCCCTTATACGGTTTGGTAGCACGCTGCTCTTTCATGTCGCACGCTCCGAGAACAACAGCGTTGTACCCATTTTTCTCTTCCGTGCGTTCGCCTACCACAACATTCTCGTCAAATTGTATTACCGTGACCGGAGTAAGCGTCCCCCGTTCATCGAAAACTTGGGTCATACCGATTTTTGTTCCGATCAGCCCGATCATGTTTTTCCTCTCTACCTATTCGTTTTCTTACTGTTTAATTTCAACGTCTACCCCGGCAGGGAGCTCCAGCCGCATCAGGGCGTCCATAACTGTCGATGAAGGATTGATGATATCTATTAACCTTTTATGGGTCCTCATTTCGAACTGCTCCCTTGACTTTTTGTTTACATGGGGAGAACGCAGTACAGTGAACTTGTTCACCCTTGTGGGCAGCGGTACAGGTCCCGCCACTTTCGCCCCTGCCTTTACCACCGTGTCAACAATCGATTTGGCGCTTTGATCAATGAGTTCGATATCAAATCCCCTTAGTCTCACCCGTATCCGTTCGTTAGCCATGCTTACTCCCGATAAAAGGGTCCCGCCGGAAAACGGCGGGACCTACCATGCTTATTTATTCGTTTATATCGATTACCTGTCCGCTGGCAACGGTCCTTCCGCCCTCTCGAATGGCGAAGCGGAGTCCCTTTTCCATCGCAATCGGATAAATGAGTTCGACATCGATTTCGGTATTATCACCGGGCATCACCATTTGCTTGTTCTCCGGAAGAGTAATCGTTCCGGTAATGTCCGTTGTCCTGAAATAAAACTGCGGCCGATAACCGGTAAAGAACGGATTATGACGCCCGCCCTCTTCCTTGGTAAGGCAGTAGATCGTTCCCTTGAACTTCCGATGCGGTGTAATCGTACCGGGCTTTGCCAGCACCTGCCCGCGTTCCACTTCTTTTTTCTCAATGCCCCGGAGCAGCGCGCCGATGTTGTCCCCCGCTTCTCCTTGATCAAGGAGTTTGTTGAACATTTCGACACCGGTAACTACCGTGTCCTGGGTTTCTTTGATTCCTACAATTTCGACTTTATCATTGACTTTAATGACTCCCCGGTCGATTCTTCCGGTAACAACGGTACCGCGTCCCTGAATCGAGAAAACATCTTCGATCGGCATAAGAAAAGGCTTGTCCACGTCACGCTCGGGAAGAGGAAAATATTCGTCCATTGTGGCAAGGAGTTCTTCCACGCATTTTGTCTTTTCCGAATCGTCCGGATTTTCCATCGCCTGAAACGCTGAACCTTTGATCACGGGAATATCGTCTCCCGGGAACTCATACTGGCTTAAAAGCTCGCGTACTTCCATCTCAACTAGCTCTACGAGTTCGGGATCGTCTACGAGATCTGTCTTGTTGATGAAAACAACAATCGCAGGCACTCCCACCTGTCGGGCAAGAAGAATGTGTTCCCTGGTTTGAGACATCGGACCGTCGTCCGCGCCGACAACGAGAACCGCTCCGTCCATTTGGGCCGCTCCGGTAATCATGTTCTTCACATAATCAGCATGCCCCGGGCAGTCTACATGAGCATAATGCCTATTTGCAGTTTCATATTCTACATGCCGGGTATTGATCGTAATCCCCCGTTCCTTCTCTTCCGGCGCATTATCGATTTGGTCATAACTCATGACTTTTGTAGTCGATGACTTTGCGCAGTACATTGTAATAGCAGCGGTGAGAGTAGTCTTCCCGTGGTCGACATGTCCGATCGTGCCAACATTTATATGTGGCTTCGTTCTCTCAAATTTTGCCTTGGCCATTTTTCTCTTCCTCCTTAACTTAAATGAAAGCCTCTACTGAATATTGAAACAGTACATTACCGTTCCCATGCTATGCATGTCAAATCCCTCTTCCAAGGGGTAAAATCGAGATTACATAAACAATTTTTTCGGTGGGATTCCAATCGATGCTTAGATGTTAAAAACCATCTTTACATTCCAGAACAATCCGGGAACGGAACCGACCACCTTACCATCCTGCTGTCAGGCTTTGAACGCCCGCATCCGTTAGCATACACCCATGCTTATCACACCAAGGATGATTGGTTTGGCATAAGGCCCTTTGCTCAACACGTTGAGGAGCCAATATACAGCAAATCAAATGAAGAATCAAGTATTGAACAAAAAAAAATTGTATATTTTTTTTAAAAAATTACCACCTATAATGACTGAACGCTTTGTTTGCCTCCGCCATCCGGTGGGTATCTTCTTTCTTTTTTACCGCGGTACCTGTTTCATTATATGCGTCGAGCAGCTCATCGGCTAAACGCGCGTGCATTCCTTTGCCCTTACGGGCTCGGGCCGCCAGAATAATCCAGCGCATTGCCAACGCTTCCCTTCTCTCATCCCGAACTTCCACCGGGACTTGATAGGTCGAGCCGCCGACCCGCCTGGATTTTACTTCAACCATAGGCTTGACGTTGTCAAGGGCTTTAAGAAATACCTCGAGAGGTTCTTTCCCAACCTTTTTACCGGCGGTATCCATCGCGTCATATACGGTCCGGGTACCTGTTGTTTTTTTTCCGTCGTGCATCATGCGGGTGATAAATTTGGTTACAACCCTGCTGTTGAATCGCGGATCGTTTTCTAAAGGCCGCTGTTCGGCAGATCTTTTTCTCGACATCGCTCTCTCACCTCACCCTAAGCTTTCGGCTTCTTTGCGCCGTATTTAGACCTGCCTTTTTTCCGGTCCTCGACACCAAGGGTGTCTTTAGCACCCCGAATGATATGGTAGCGTACACCGGGCAGGTCTTTTACCCGGCCGCCTCGTAAAAGGACCACCGAATGCTCCTGCAGGTTATGTCCGATACCCGGGATATAGGCGGTCACCTCGATTCCGTTTGAAAGCCGGACCCTCGCGACTTTACGCAGGGCCGAGTTCGGTTTTTTCGGTGTTACCGTCATCACACGGGTACATACTCCCCGTTTCTGGGGGCATCTCTCTAAGGCCGGCGCTTTTGTTTTCTTTGTCGCGGCCTTTCTTCCTTTTCGTATCAACTGGTTAATCGTTGGCATTCCTCAGTAAATCCCTTCTTTTCTTCAATTAATAATGAAGCCCTACTCTACCAACAGGACGTAAAAATGTCAAGCCGCTGCGGTCACGCGCAGCCGCGCCGATCTATTACAGCTCGGCGCCGGTTTCGACTTCTAACTCTTCTTCCTGCTGCTCCTGCATCAATTTTCTCTGTTCCAAGATTTCCTGGACCGTAGCATCCAGGTCTTCACTGTGTTCATCGAATAATTTTACATTTCGATATTCCAACATCCCGGTCCCGGCCGGAATCAAATGTCCGATAATTACATTTTCTTTCAAGCCGCGGAGGTAGTCGGTGCTCCCGGCGATTGCCGCATTGGTAAGCACTCTGGTTGTCTCCTGAAAAGACGCCGCGGAGAAAAAGCTGTCGATATTAAGAGAAGCCCGAGTGATTCCTAAAAGCAGCGGCACTGCGACCGCGGGCTTTCCGCCTTCGCGGATGACCTTCGCGTTTTCTTCATGAAACCGGTACTTATCGACCTGCTGCCCGAAAATAAAGTTGGTATCTCCCACATTCTCGATCTGCACCTTCCGCATCATCTGGCGGATAATAACACCGATATGTTTATCGTTGATGCCCACTCCCTGAAGCCTGTATACTTCCTGGATTTCATTCAATAGGAAGCTTTGCAGTGCGTTTTCTCCTAATATCTCGAGGACATCGTGGGGGTCAATGGCGCCGTCGCAGAGCATTTCTCCGGCTTCCACATTGTCTTTATCCCGTACCAGCAGATGCCTTCCCATGGGGACTTGATGTTTATACTCTTTACCGTATCCGTCTTCAACCAAAATGACCCGTTTGCCCTTAACGATTCCCTTGAACTCTGCGGTACCGCTGATCTGCGCTAATATAGCCGCGTTCTTCGGGCGGCGTGCTTCAAAAAGCTCGCCCACCCGCGGCAGACCACCGGTAATGTCCCTGGTCTTTACACTCTCCTTGAGCATTTTTGCAAGGGTCCGCCCGGGTTTTATCGATTCCCCGTCTTCTACATTAAGATAGGCGCCTCCGGGAAGATAATAATTTATTATTTCATTCCCTTCCTTATCATCAATAATAATCCTCGGTTGAAGCGATTCGAGGGAGAACTCGGTAATTTTCTTTTCGATATTCCCCGTGTCTTCGTTAATTTCTTCTTTGAGTGTGGTGCCGAGGACGATGTCCTGGTAACGGACAATTCCGCCTGTTTCAGAAATAATCGGTTCAGAGAATGGATCGAAAATCGCGAGAGATTCCTCGGCCGCGGCTACATGCCCTTCCGAAACGAGGAGCTCCGCCCCGTTCCGGATATCGATCCTTTGATCCTGTGTAATCAAATAAAGATGATCGCCCCGGTGAGCCACATACGCTACTTCATCAGTTTCTATCTCTTCGCTTCCTCGTTTTAATATCTTTTCTCCGCGGCTTACTTTGTCACCGTCTTCGACGAGAATTTTGTCCGATTTAGTAAGCTTAAATTCCCGGAGAATTCTGTTTACGATGATATTACCCTTTCGTGTAAACAATATATCGCCGTTCTCGAGGGTAACGGTGGTACCGTTTACCTGCCGAACCAATACAGGATACCTGAGGGTTATTCTATTCTCTTCACTTATCTTGGTAGCGGCGCCGCCTATGTGAAAGGTACGCATAGTCAGCTGAGTACCGGGCTGCCCGATAGACTGTGCGGCAATAATTCCTACGGCTTCGCCGATATTCACGGTCTTGTGTGTTGAGAGGTTTCGACCGTAACACTTTCTGCATACGCCGTACTTGGCTTCGCAGGTAAATACAGTCCTGATTCGGACTTTTTCGATGCCTACCTCTTCGATTTCCGCGGCGAATTCGTCGGTTATCTCTTCATTCACATCGACAATGACCTCACCGGTAATCGGGTGTTTGACCCGCTCGAGGGTAAACCGGCCCGCGATCCTGTCCTGGAGGGCCTCGACCACCTCTTCACCGTCTTTGAGTGCGCTGGTATCGATTCCATTAATGGTACCGCAGTCTTCTTCGTTCACGACGACATCCTGAGCAATATCCACGAGTCTTCGGGTAAGGTAGCCTGCATCAGCCGTCTTAAGGGCCGTATCAGCAAGTCCTTTCCGTGCGCCGTTGGTGGAAATAAAAAACTCGATAACCGAAAGCCCCTCTTTAAAATTGGAGCGTATCGGCAGTTCAATGATATCTCCGGAAGGCTTTGCCATGAGTCCGCGCATCCCGCTCAGCTGCCGTATCTGGGTCCTGCTTCCCCTTGCCCCTGAGTTGGCCATCATCCAGACCGGATTAAAACCCTTTCTGTCCACCTTCAGGGTCTTCATAAGCACACTGGTGAGGTCTTCATTGGTCTTGCTCCACACCTCAATGACCCTGTTGTAGCGCTCTTCCTGGGTAATATGCCCCTGGATATACTGGTGCTGGATCGCCTCGACCTTGCTGTTGGCCTCTTCGATCATGTTTTTCTTATCCTCGGGAATGACAATATCGTCTATTCCAATAGTTGCTCCAAACACTGTCGCATACTGAAACCCGAGATCTTTTATTGCATCGAGAACTTTTACCGTAGTATACGGCCCATGATCACGGTAACAGCCGGCTACCAGATTTCTCAGTTCTTTATCTCCAAGGGATTCGTTTATGTACCCCACTTCCTTAGGCATTTCTTCGTTAAGGATGACCCTTCCCGGTGTGGTCTCTACAACCGTGCCGTCTACCGGCACCTTGCATATCGCGTTGTATTCGATCGCGTCGGCTTCCACCGCCATCACGACCTCCTCAAAGGAGGCAAAGAACTTTCCTTCGCCCTTCGCGCCTTCCTTGGACCGGGTCAGGTAGTTAATGCCCAGGACCATATCCTGAGAAGGAAAAACAATGGGGCTTCCGTTGGCCGGATTCAGCAGGTTTTTCGAGCTGAGCATCAGAGTCCAGCATTCGATCTGGGCTGCCTGGGTCAGGGGTACATGGACCGCCATCTGGTCTCCGTCGAAGTCGGCATTGTAAGCATGGCATACGAGGGGATGGAGTTTTATCGCCTTGCCTTCGACAAGGACCGGTTCGAATGCCTGGATTCCCAGCCGATGCAGCGTCGGCGCACGATTGAGAAGTACCGGATGTTCCCGCACCACTTCGTCTAAGATCGCCCAAACCTCAGGCGTTTCCTGTTCGACAAGGGTTTTTGCCTTTTTTATGTTGTATACCACATCCTTTTCGACCAGCTTTTTCATGATAAACGGCTTGTACAGTTCCAGCGCCATCTTCGTCGGTAAGCCGCACTGATGGAGTTTGAGTTCCGGACCGACAACGATAACGCTTCTTCCTGAATAATCGACCCGTTTCCCGAGAAGGTTCTGCCGGAAGCGTCCCTGTTTACCTTTAAGCATATCGGAAAGAGACTTAAGGGGTCTGTTTGAAGCGCCTTTCACTACCCGCTTCTTCTTTGAATTGTCGAAAAGCGCGTCCACGGCTTCCTGCAGCATCCGTTTTTCATTACGGATGATGATGTCAGGGGCGTTTAATGCCATCAGACGTTTGAGCCGGTTGTTCCTATTGATGACCCGTCTATACAGATCATTCAGGTCCGATGTTGCGAACCGGCCGCCCTCGAGCTGCACCATAGGCCGCAGTTCAGGAGGAATGACCGGAATAACATCGAGGATCATCCATTCGGGCCGGTTATTCGAATCCCGGAAATTCTCGACAATCTCAATCCGCTTTAAGAGCCTTTTATCGGCCTTGATTCCCTTTTCGAGCATCTTCACCCTGAGCTCTTCGCTCAAGGTATCAAGGTCGAGGTTTTCCAAAAGGGTCCGGACCGCTTCGGCGCCGATTCCGGCGGTGAAACTCATCCCGAACCGTTCCCGTGCTTCTATAAACTCTTCTTCAGTCAAAAGTTCCATTTTTTTAAGGTCCGTATCCCCCGGATCAATGACCACATACTTTTCATAATAGAGGATCGAACGAAGGGCCGCGATAGAGAGATCGAGAAGAAGTCCCATACGGGACGGGACGGAGCGATAATACCAGATATGAGACACGGGAGACGCGAGTTCTATATGACCCATCCGCTCGCGCCGGACCTTAAAATGGGTCACTTCTACACCGCAACGGTCGCATATGACGCCGCGATATCGAATAGACTTGAACTTACCGCAGTAACATTCCCACTCCTTTGTGGTACCGAAGATCCGCTCACAGAAAAGTCCGTCTTTCTCCGGCCGCAATGTGCGGTAATTGATTGTTTCCGGCTTTTTTACCTCACCGTAGGACCATGCACGCACCTGCTCCGGTGAAGCAAGCCGGATCATAATGTTATCGAAATCTTGAATATCTCTCATCTGTTCCCTTCCTTCTTATATATAAACACGTCCTAGAACTGTCCGCCCTGACGATTGATAAGTTCTTCGTCCCTTTCGGTAAGGGGAATCTGTTTTCCCCTCGAATCGTAGATCGATATATCCAGGGCCAATCCCCGTAACTCCTGGACCAGAACGTTGAAAGACTCCGGCACGCCGGCGGATGAATACGGTTCTCCCTTTACAATACTTTCATAGACCTTTGCACGGCCGGTCATGTCGTCGGATTTAATGGTGAGCAGCTCCTGCAGGGTATTTGCAGCCCCGTAAGCTTCCAATGCCCATACTTCCATTTCTCCAAGCCGCTGCCCGCCGAACTGCGCCTTTCCGCCTAACGGCTGCTGCGTGACGAGGGAGTATGGACCCGTAGAGCGGGCATGCATTTTGTCGTCCACCAAGTGATGAAGTTTAAGCATGTAAATGATCCCTACAAAAACTTCATTTTCAAAAGGCTTACCGGTCCTTCCGTCGCATAGATTGGTTTTACTGTTGCTCGGCAGCCCTGCTTCTTCCAGTTTTTTCCGAATCGTCTCATTGGATGCGGATTGGAATACCGGCGTCGAGAACCATTCGTTGAGCTTGACCGCAGACCATCCCAATTCGGTTTCCAGGATTTGCCCGAGGTTCATCCGGCTCGGTACGCCGAGGGGATTCAAGCAGAGTTCAATGGGCGTCCCGTCTTCCATGAAGGGCATATCTTCTTCGGGCAAAACCCGGGCGATGACTCCCTTGTTCCCGTGCCGTCCCGCCATCTTGTCGCCTTCCTGAAGCTTTCGCTTTGTGGCCACGAGCACTTTGACCACCTCATCGACACCGGGGCTTAAATCGTCCCCTTCCGAACGCTTCAGCCGTTGCACATCGATAACCGTTCCTTCTATACCGTGGGGTATCTTAAGGGATGTGTCCCGGACTTCTTTCGCCTTTTCACCGAAGATGGAGTTTAAAAGTTTGAACTCAGGTGTCGTCTCGGTTTCAGATTTCGGCGTTACCTTACCCACGAGGATATACCCCGACTTTACCTTTGCCCCTATTCTAATAATGCCCTCTTCATCGAGCTGATCGAGGGCCTTTTCGTTGGTATTCGGAATATCCCGGGTGAGTTTCTCGGGTCCGAGCTTAGTTTCCCGGACTTCGGTGATGAACTCTTTGATATGAACTGAAGTAAAGATGTCCTCCCGGACGATTTTTTCCGAAATAAGAATTGCGTCCTCATAGTTATAGCCGTTCCATGGCACAAACCCGACAAGTATGTTTCTGCCGAGGGCAAGCTCCCCCTGGCTCGTAGCGGGTCCGTCGGCTAAAACCGATCCCTCTTTCACTTTATCTCCGTTTTTTACCACCGGGCGCTGGTTGAAACAGGTATCCTGGTTTGTCCGCTGAAACTTAATGAGGTCATACTCGTCCACGTCTTTTTTGCTTTTTGAATTGGTCGGCCTTATGATGATTTTCGTGGAAGTAACATACTCTACCGTACCGGCTCTCCGCGCTTTTACCAGTACGCCGGAGTCATATGCCGTCTTTGCCTCCATTCCGGTCCCCACCCTTGGGGGTTCCGGGAAAACCAAGGGAACCGCCTGACGCTGCATGTTGGAACCCATGAGGGCCCGGTTCGCATCGTCATGTTCGAGAAACGGAATGAGAGAGGTGCTCACCGAGATGACCTGCTTCGGCGAAACGTCCATGTATTTGATTGTTTTTGGGTCTTTGGTGGTATAATCGCCGCTCTTTCTAACGCTTATAAGGTTGGAAAGGAATTTTCCGCTTTTATCGATCGGAGCATTCGCCTGGGCAATATAATGCCGTTCTTCGTCCATGGCGGAAAGGTATTCGATTTTTTTCGTCGCCTTTCCGTTTTCGACCGTACGGTAAGGAGTTTCTAAGAAACCGTATTCATTTACCCGCGTGTAGTTGGCAAGACTTACAATCAAACCGATGTTGGGTCCTTCCGGCGTTTCGATGGGACACATCCTTCCGTAATGGGTGTAATGAACGTCCCGAACCTCGAACCCGGCACGATCTCTCGAAAGCCCTCCAGGTCCGAGGGCATTGAGCCGCCGCTTGTGGGTCAATTCAGCAAGCGGATTTACCTGGTCCATGAACTGGGAGAGCTGACTGGAACCGAAAAATTCTTTGATTGCCGCAACAATGGGCTTGATCGATAGAAGATCCTGCGGTTTAATCGTGTCCGTCTCTTTTAAAGACATCCGCTCTTTCGCAATCCGCTCCATCCTGGAGAAAGCCGTTTTCAGCTGGTTAGCCAGGAGTTCTCCTACCGAACGTATACGCCGGTTACCCAAATGGTCGATATCGTCGACATTTGCCTCTCCGATATACACCTTGATCAAATAGAGCATCGTGTTGACGATGTCCTCGTTGGTCAGCACATGTTCGTCCACCGGAGGATCATAGTCGAATTTTTTGTTGAGTTTATATCTTCCCACCCTGCCCATATCGTAGCGGCGGGGCGTAAAAAACATAGAATTGAGGTCTTTCTCGGCTGCTTCCAGAGTGATCGGCTCTCCCGGCATGAGTACGGAATAAAGAGCAATGAAAGCATCTTCCTTGGTCGGTTCATCGAGTTCGGGATCATCGCTGGTAAACTTTGCCTCTTCCCGCTCGAAACAGTTGAGAATGATCTCGGAATGGAGCGAATCGGGGTGTTCGAAATCGATAATATCAATCTCCTCCACATCGGAATGGATCAGTTCGTCCACGTCATGAAGATGGACCTTATCTCCGGCCCGGTATAGTTTCTTCCAATTACCTCCCTCTTCAGCCTGTACGTGCACAGCCTTTGAGAAAACCTTGCCGACCAGGTTCTCCTTGTCTTCCCGCTTATCGGTTACCTTCATTTTCGCGGTCTTATAGAATAGCTCGATTATTTTTTCACGGCTGTCGAATCCGAGGCAGCGGAGGAATAAGGTCCCTAAGACCCTTTTTTTTCTATCGATCTTTGTATAGATCAGTTCGCGCTTTTGGTCGATTTCAAACTCGAGCCAGGAACCCCGGTAGGGGATGATTCTGGAACTATATACGCCCTTGTCGTGGGAAAAAATGACTCCGGGAGAACGATGAATCTGGCTCACCACGACCCGTTCGGCTCCGTTAATGATAAAGGTGCCCCGTTCCGTCATAAGAGGGATATCACCCATATAAATATCTTTTTGGCGTATTTCACCAGTTTCCTGAAAAATTAGATTTATCCTCGCTTTGACCGGCACCGCATAGGTGAGCCCTTTTTGTTTACATTCAGTCTCCGAAAGTTTCACATTATCCAAATCGAGGCCGTAGAAATTATATTCTAAAAGCATATCGCCGTTCGGACTTTCGATCGGAAAAATAGATTGAAAAACATCTTCCAGTCCCTGGCGGCTGCACGGCTTGCCTTGTTCGAGGGTTTCCCTTTGTAAAAAGCGTTCAAACGAGGAGAGCTGAATGTCTATGAGATTGGGAAGTTCCATCACCTCTTCATATTCAGTTCCTACATATGTTCGTTTTATTGGTTCTTTCCCATCATAATACATTGGTTATACCCCCATGATAAAATAGACCACCGGCAGGGTTTCCCTGCCGTGGTGTAATGCGAGAAAATATGTACAGTACCATACAACAGTATTATTTAACCTCAACTGTTGCGCCGGCCGCCTCCAATTTTTCTTTCATGCCCTGGGCTTCTTCTTTCGTAACGCCTTCTTTTAAGGTTTTACCGCCGGCTTCTACGAGCTCCTTGGCCTCTTTGAGCCCCAGGCCGGTGATTGCCCGGACCTCTTTGATGACCGGGATCTTTTTACCCTCGGCAAAACCGGCCAACACCACATCGAACTCAGTCTGTTCCTCCGCAGCCTCTTCCGCGCCCCCGGCTGCGGCACCCGGTGCTCCACCGGCGGCCACTGCTACAGGAGCCGCGGCTGTAACGCCGAATTTCTCTTCCATCGCCTTGACCAGTTCCGATACTTCCAGAACCGACATTTCGGCAATCGCATCTAAAATTTCATCTTTTGACAGTGCCATATTATCTTCTCCTTCTTTCTTATACGGACAGGCTCCAACAACGTTGAACTTGACCCCTGTCTCTCTCATCGGACGGCAATAGCATGGTACTTCTGAAGACTAAAGCCGTCTCAAACTGCTTATTCATTCCGCTTCTTTTTTGTCGGCCACGGCCTGGAGCACCCGGACAAGTTTTTGCGGCACCGCATTGAGGGTAGACGCAAATTTCTGTATCGGCGCATTCATCGTAGCCATCAGCATTGCGTAAAGCTCGTTCTTCGTCGGTAATTTAGAAAAGGCAATCACCTGGTCTTGATCAAAAAGCTGGTCCTCAATCAATGCTCCTTTTATTTCCAGGGGGAACTCTTCCCCAAAGGAAATGAGGGCCTTCGCGACCGGACCCGTTTCATCTTTGCTCAGGGCGACCGCCGTCGGACCGGTCAAAATATTACCGAGTTCCGGTTTTTCCATTTGATTGAGTGCGATTTTCGCAAACCGGTTTTTTATTACCTTGTATTCCGCGTTGTTTTCCCGCAGCTTGTTCCGCAAATTGGTAATCTGCTCTACCGTCAATCCCCGGTAATTTGTAAATATATAATCATTCGCGCTTTCGAATACTTCCTTAAGCGATGCCACTGCTTCGAGCTTATAGGGTTGAATATTTTTAGTGCTTGTATCTGTATCTGTCATCATAAATCTCCTATGCGGTTTCCTTGAGGGAAACTTTAACACCCGGCCCCATTGTCGAACTCAAGGTTACGGAGAGGACGAAATCCCCCTTCGTATCTGCCGGTTTCTTTTTTTCGATTTCAGAAACAACGGCACGCACGTTCTCGAGAACTTTTTCTTTCTCCATGGAAACTTTTCCCACCGAAAGATGAATGATTCCGGTTTTATCGGACCGGAACTCCACCCTTCCTTTTTTGAGCTCTTCCACAGCTTCTTTGATGTCAAAGGTGACGGTTTGGGTCTTGGGATTGGGCATGAGCCCCCTTCTTCCGAGAATCGGCCCAAGCTTCCCCACGTCCTTCATCATGTCCGGGGTCGCAACGGCAACGTCGAAATCGAGCCAGCCGCCTTTAATTTTTTCCACCAAATCGTCATCCCCGACATAAGCCGCTCCCGCTTCTTTTGCTTCATCCGCCTTCTCTCCCTTAGCGAATACGAGTATTTTCTTTTCGCTCGTAAACTGATGAGGCAGAACGAGAGTATCACGGACGGTTTGGCTTTTTTTCAGATTGAGGCGCACCGTAAGTTCCACTGTCTCGTCGAATTTTGCAAAAGCAAGATCTTGCACGAGAACGACAGCATCCGTATACGGATAAGTTTGCTGTTTTTCATACTTTTCAAGGACCGCTCTGTATTTTTTTCCGTGTTTCATCCTACACCTCCACCTCTACGCCCATGCTCCGCGCCGTTCCGGCGATGATTTTCATCGCCGCGGTAATGTCGTTAGCGTTTAAATCGGGCATCTTCATTTCGGCAATTTCTTTAATTTGTTTTTTCGAGATCTTGCCGACTTTCACCTTATTCGGTTCCGGTGACGCCGTATCGAGTTTTAACGCGCGTTTGATCAATACCGCGGCAGGAGGGGTCTTGGTAATGAAACTGAATGTTTTGTCCCCGTAAACGGTGATAACCACGGGGATGAGAAGCCCCGGTTCCTGGCTTTTTGTGCGATCGTTGAATTGCTGGACAAACTGCGGCGCGCTTACGCCGTGGGGGCCTAACGCAGGCCCTACCGGTGGAGCAGGGGTAGCTTTGCCCGCCGGTACCTGCAGCTTGATGACCGCCTTTACCTTCTTCTTTGCCATTATTTTCTCCTTATGTGGTGCAAACGCCAAACCGCCGGTTCATGAAACCGATCATCTGCCGGTATAAAGCCGCAGCCCGGCTCCCATATAACGCCCCTTTTTTTCAAACACTTTCGAGGCGCGGCGTTACAACGTAACGCCGGTTCCTATATTTTCTCGACCTGGGTAAAATCCACCTCTACAGGTGTTGCCCGGCCGAAAATCCCAACCATAACTTTTAGTTTCCCCTTTTCCACATTTACCTCTTCCACAGCACCTGTAAACGTATTAAAAGGACCGTCAATAATTCTTACCGATTCACCAGGTTCGAATGTCTGCTTCGGGGTGAACATCTTGTCCGTACGGATTTCTCCGGCCTTCTGCAAAATTGTTTTCGCTTCATCCGAAGAGATGGGCTGCGGTTTTACTCCGGTATTCGAACCGACAAAACCGGTCACGCCCTGGATCTTCCGTATCTGGCTGCAAATATTTTTCCAGCCCCGGTCCGGAAGGTCCATTTCTACAAGGATATAACCGGGTAAAAATTTCTTTGTCGTGACTTTTCTCTTTCCGTCCTTTACCTCGACTACTTCCTCAGAAGGAACTTTCACATCGGAAACGTAGTCCTCGAGGGTATCGTTTTCCATCAATTTCTTGATATATTTTTCTACTTTATTTTCATACCCTGAGTAGGTATGGACGACATACCACCCTTTTGCCATACTTTTACTTGCCTAATTACCTATTATAAAAACATTAAAATATTAGATCGATACCCAATAAAAAGAGGAAATCAACCAATCCGAGTACCACGGCGAAGATCACAACCGAAATGAGAACAACCTTCGTCGATGAGGCAACCTCCGATCTGCTCGGCCAGATTACCTTTTTTAATTCTGCAAAACTGTCCTTGAAAAATTGAACAATTTTTTTCATCTACATCTCCCGAAATTACAGGCCAGGTAGGATTCGAACCTACAACATCCGGTTTTGGAGACCGGCGCTCTAGCCGTTAGAGCTACTGGCCTAAGGTGATAACCCTAAACCTTACAGGGTTACTTTACTTTCGTTTCTTTGTGTACTGTATGCTTCCGGTCGAAAGGGCAGTATTTTTTCTTTTCCAGTTTACCCTGTATATTGCGCCGGTTTTTTTTCGTCGTATAATTTCTTCGTTTGCATTCCGTACATTCTAATGCTATAATTTCGACTGCGCCTTTCTTCGCTTTTGCCATGTAGCCTAACTCCTTACGATAACGGGAGAGCAATTATAGATTAATTGACCACCCGTGTCAATGGGACGAGAGCCCTCGATCGGACTTGAACCGATGACCCCCTCCTTACCATGGAGGTGCTCT
>CAYWIK010000022.1:0-7312 GCA_964458315.1 uncultured Spirochaetales bacterium
AGGCTGCGGTCAGGCGGTCCTGTTACGCTGCGGACAGGACCGGTCATATGATCCTCCAGACCCTCTATCAGCAGTGCATCAAAAATGAAGTCCATTTTTTCGATGAATTCCAGGTGGTAAACCTCGTAGTCGACGGGACCCGGACCTGCGGGGCGACCGCATTGGAATTGGCCACCGGGGAACTCCATACTTTCCGCGCCAAAGCGGTCATGTTAGCAACCGGCGGGTTCGGCAGGATGTTCAAGATCACCTCCAACGCGCACGCCAACACCGGGGACGGCCCGGCTATTGCGGCCCGGGCCGGGATTCCATTGGAGGACATGGAGTTTTTCCAGTTCCACCCAACCGGCATCAAGGGCATGGGAATACTTATAACCGAAGGCGTTCGGGGTGAAGGAGGCATCCTCAGAAACCGAAACGGGAAACGGTTCATGGAGGATTATGCCCCTACCCTTTTAGACCTTGCCCCCAGGGACATGGTCGCCAGGGCGATTATGACCGAGATCCAGGCTGGAAGAGGTATTCGGGGAGATAAAGAAATCGATGATTACGTTTTCTTAGACGCCACCCACTTAGGCAAAGAAACCCTCGAGGCGAAGCTGCCCGATATCGCGGACTTCTGCAGGACCTATCTCGACATCGATCCCGCGGAAAAGCCGATTCCGGTCCAGCCGACTGCCCACTACGGGATGGGAGGGATTCCCACGGATGTAAACGGCCGGGTAAAAACCGAATCGACAACCTACGAGGGTCTCTATGCCGCGGGTGAATGCGCATGCGTTTCCGTCCACGGAGCGAACCGCCTCGGAACCAACAGCTTGGTCGACCTCATTGTGTTCGGCCGCCGGGCCGGAAAAGACATCGCCGGGTTTGTGAAAGATGCGGACCTTCTCCCCCTTCCTTCGGGCCACGATGCCGAAGTGAAAGAAAAGCTCACAGGCCGCGGATTCGGCGATGGTTCAGTCGGGGGCGGTTTGCAGAAAAGCGGCGCCGAGAGGGGGAAGGCGGGCGGTCCGTCGGTTGCAGAATTATATAAAGAAATGCAGACCGTCATGATGCGGGATGTCGGTATATACCGAAGGGAGGCCGGCATGTCCCAAGCTGTAGAAAAAATAAAGGAACTGCGGAGAAAACATCAAGGGCTCGGGCTCTCCGACCCGAACAAAAAATACAACACCGAACTTTTAGAAATCCTCGAACTGGAAAATCTCCTCGATATTTCCCTCATTACCGCCGCATCGGCGTTAAACCGGGAAGAGAGCCGCGGCGCCCACTCGCGGGAAGACTTCCCTGAACGCGACGACGACAGGTGGCTCAAACACACCCTCGCCCGTCTTAAAAACGGAGAAGTATCCATCCGTTACCAGCCGGTAGACATCACCAAATTCAAACCCAAACCACGGGTGTATTAGAAAGGGGCTGTTATGAAGATTACCGTTGAAATAAAACGCTACAATCCCGAAAGAGACGAGCAGCCGAGAATGCAGGCATATGAAGTCGAAGCCGAACCCACCGACCGGGTCCTCGATTTGCTGATGGAAATAAAACGCACAAAAGACGGCGCTATTGCATTCCGAAAGAGCTGCGCCCACGGCGTATGCGGTTCCGATGCCATGGTTATAAACGGCAGAGCGCGGCTGGCATGCAAAACGCTGGTACAGGATGTTACCGCGGAGGGGCCCCGCATCACCCTCGAACCGCTCAAACACCTCCCGTTGCAGCGGGACCTCATGGTGGACCAGCAGGGGTTTTTCGATAAGTACCGGCTCGTCTCTCCATTCCTCGTACCGAAGGAACCGAAACCCCGAGCAGGAGAATATATTCAGTCGCGGAAAGAGCGGGAAAAGTTCGACGACCCGACAAAATGCATCCTCTGCTCCGCCTGTTATTCAGCCTGCCCGGTGCTGGATAAAAACGCGCGGTTTATCGGCCCTGCAGCGTGCGTTCAGGCAGCACGGTTCACCAAGGACTCCCGGGACGAAGGGCTTACGCCCCGGCTTTCGGTCCTGGACACGGAGAACGGCGTGTGGTCCTGCCAAAACCACTTCGAGTGCACCAAGGCATGCCCGCGGGGAATTAAAGTGACAAAACTCATCAATGAAACGAAACGGGAAATTACTTCATACAAAGAAAGCAAGGATGGAACATCATGAAAATACATGAATACCAGGCGCGGGAGCTTTTCAAGGAGTTCGATATTCCGGTTTCGGACGCTCATGTCGCCTCGAATCCTGAAGAAGTAAAACAGGCGGCGGAAAAAATCGGCCTTCCGGTGGTGGTCAAGGCCCAGGTTCTGGTGGGCGGCCGCGGAAAAGCAGGGGGGGTAAAGATTGCCAAAACTCTCGCGGAGGCGGAGACCGTAGGACGGGAGATATTCGGACTCACGATAAAAGGGCTGCCGGTAAAAAAAGTGCTCGTTGCCAAAGCGGAAGAGATCAAGCAGGAATATTATCTCGGACTGACGGTAGACCGCTCCGCGAGGAAGATCACCCTGATGATCAGCGCCGAGGGCGGTGTAGAAATCGAGGACCTTGCGGTCAACAGTCCTGAAAAAATATTGAGGGCTTGGGCGAAACCCGGCGAGGGGTTCGATAGAAAGGAAATAGAACAGCTTGTGAACGGAATATTTCCTTCGGAAAAACACGCTTCCTCGGCAGCCGCGGTAATCGAAAAACTGTATCGACTTTTTATCAAAAAAGGCTGCTCCGTGGTTGAAATAAATCCTTTTGCGGTCACCGGCGCAGACGAACTAATCGCCCTCGATTCGAAAATCAATTTTGACGACAACGCGGTCCCTCTCCATCCGGAGATTGAAAAGCTTAAAAATCTCGATGAATACGATGAAAACGAACTCCAGGCGCTTAAAGGCGGACTTCATTTTATTCCGATGGACGGGGAAATCGGCTGTCTGGTAAACGGCGCCGGACTTGCCATGGCAACCATGGATTTGATCAAGCACTACGGTTCCGAACCCGCAAATTTTCTAGATGTAGGCGGAAGTTCCAACCCGGAAAAAGTGCTGACCGCGTTGAGCGTCGTCATGCGCATTCCGAGTGTAAAGGGCATTCTTTTTAACATTTTCGGAGGGATTACCAGATGCGACGATATTGCGGAGGGGATTCTGATGGCAAAAGAGAAACTCGATATTCCGGTCCCTTTAGTGATTCGGCTTATCGGCACGAATGACAACGAAGGGAGAAAGATCCTGCAGGAGGCCGGCATCTCAGCCATGCAGGACTTAGATGAAGCGGTGAAAAAGATCGTCGCACTGACCGGGGGGAGTTGAACGATATGAGCATACTGATTGATGAAAATACGAAACTGATTGTACAAGGGATTACCGGGCGGGACGGATCGTTTCACGCTCTTTCCATGCGAAGAGACGGTACAAACGTCGTTGGCGGCGTCACTCCCGGCAAAGGAGGGCAGGATGTGGAAGGCATCCCGGTGTACAACTCCGTGGCCGAAGCCCGTGAAGCAACCGGAGCCGACTGTTCGGTTATCTTCGTTCCGGCGGTGTTCGCAGCGGCAGCCTTGAAAGAAGCCGCCGATGCCGGCATGCCCCTTATTGTATGTATTACCGAGCATATTCCGGTCAACGACATGGTCGAACTCTGCCATTACATTAAAGCTAAAGGCAGCATCCTCGTGGGCCCGAACTGCCCCGGCCTCATCTCTCCGGGCAAATGCAAAGTGGGAATCATGCCGGTGAAGATACACAAACCGGGGACCATCGGGGTCATTTCACGAAGCGGTACATTGGCATACGAGGTAGTGTATTACCTGACCCAAAGCGGCTTAGGACAGTCGACGGTGGTGGGTATCGGCGGGGACCCGATTGCGGGGTCCGGATATATCGATATTCTTAAGCGGTTCGAGCAGGACCCGGAAACGAAAGGTATTATCGTCATCGGTGAGATCGGAGGGGAGGAAGAAGAAAACGCGGCAGAGTATATTGCTTCGGAAATGACGAAGCCGGTCGCCGCATTCATTGCCGGAAGAACGGCCCCGCCGGGAAAGAGAATGGGCCACGCGGGAGCGATCATTACCGGCGGAAAAGGTTCGCCTGAATCCAAGATCAAGGCTTTCACCGATGCAGGCGTTCCGGTAGCGGACAGCCCCCGGGAGCTGCCGGACCTGCTCAAACCGAAACTAAAAAGTTAGAGGCTGCTGTTGTAATGACCAGAGGAACCAGTCCGGAAAACGCTTCCTTTCTTGAAGAACTGTATTCCGATTGGAAAGAGAACAGGGATTCAGTACCCCGGGAATGGGCCGACTATTTTCAGGAACTGGAAGCGGGAGAATCCGGGCAGGCTGAGGCTTATGAGCCGCCGGGAGCGCCGGGGCGGGCTGAACGCGGTCCGGCTGCGTACAAACAGAGCCGGGTCGACAGTCTCGTGTGGGCCTACCGGGACGTCGGATATCTCTACGCAAAAATCAATCCCCTTCAGGGCTATATGCCGAAAGCATTGGAGTATGTCTATAAGTCTATCGAAGGAATGTACGAAACCCTTTCCCTTAAGGAGTTCGGCCTCGGCGAGGAAGACTTGGATACCAGATTTTTCGCAAGCAAACACCTAAATCCGTCGAAGGCGCCGCTTAAGCAAATCATCAAAACTTTACAGGAAATCTACTGCTCCCATATCGGAATCGAGTTCCTGCATATCCAAAACAAACCGATCCGGAAATGGCTCATCAGTAAAATAGAAGAGGGAAACAATCAGCCGGCCCTTCGGGAAGAGCAGAAGCGAATCATCCAAAGGGACCTTATCAGGGCCATTGAGTTCGAAAAGTTCCTCCACTCCCGTTTTATCGGACAGAAACGATTCTCCCTCGAAGGCGGAGAGGTAATCCTTCCCGCCCTTCACTATCTCGTTGATACTGCGGCGTCGAGCGGGCTGGAGGAAATCGTTATCGGGATGAGCCATCGGGGAAGGATCAATGTATTGGCAAACATTTTCGGCAAGCCGAAAGAACAGATTTTCGCTCATTTCAATGACAAAGACGACGCGCCCACCTTCGGCGCCAGCGGCGACGTACGATATCATCTCGGCTACAGCAGGGACCATATCAATCCGGACGGCACGAAAACTCATTTGAGCCTTGTTTCGAACCCCAGCCACCTCGAGTCTGTAGACCCGGTGGTAGAGGGAAAAACCAGAGGCATCCAACAGAAAAGGGCAGATAAAAACCGGAAAAATGTCATGCCTGTGCTCTTTCACGGGGATGCCGCTTTTTCTGGACAGGGAATTGTATGCGAAACCTTCAACCTTTCAAAACTCAAAGGGTATGAAACCGGCGGGACGATTCATATAATTATCAACAATCAAATTGGATTTACCACCGCGGCCAGGGAGCTTCGCTCTACTTTTTTCCCCACGGACACTGCCAAATCCCTTCCAATTCCGATTTTCCATGTCAACGGGGAAAAGCCGGAGCATGTCATACACGCGCTTGATTTGGCTTTTCGTTTCAGACAGAAATTTGGTTACGATGCAATCGTTGATATCTTCTGTTACCGTAAATACGGCCATAACGAGTCGGACGACCCGTCCTTTACCCACCCGGTGATGTATGAGCTGATCGAAAAATCGCCCGGGGTTACGGCGCTGTACGGGAAAGAGCTCGAAGAATCGGGTATCTTCACATCCGAAGAGCAGCAGGAGTTTACCAAGACGTATACCGCTGAGCTCGGGAAAGCCCTCGAAAACGCCCGGCGGCAAACGGCCTCCGACGGACAGGACGGCTACCGGTCCTCCGTGTGGAAAGGCTTTCAGCGGGAGTACTCCCACGTACCGGTAGACACGGCGGTGGAAAAAAAGAAACTGCAGGAAATTCTTTCGGTTTGCACAACCGTGCCTGAAGGTTTCTCAATTCACTCAAAACTAAATAAAATCATTACGAGAAAGGCTGGGATGCTCGACGGAAAAGGCGCCGTGGACTGGTCCACCGCCGAAGCCCTCGCATTCGGATCGATTCTCCTTGAAGGATTCCCGATCCGTTTAAGCGGCGAGGATTCCGGAAGGGGCACCTTTTCTCAGCGTCACGCGGTCTGGTGGAGCAGCGGCTCGGAAGAGCCCCTTTCCTACGTTCCTTTAAACCATATCTCCTCCGGGCAGGCACGGTTCTCGGTATTCGACAGCCCTCTCTCGGAATACTCGGTCTTAGGTTTCGAGTTCGGCTTTTCTTTGGCACAGCCCAATACTCTGGTCCTTTGGGAGGCCCAATTCGGCGATTTCTGTAACGGAGCGCAGGTGATTATCGACCAATTCGTAAGCTCATCCGAGGTGAAGTGGGACCGCTCTTCAGGTCTCGTCATGCTTCTTCCCCACGGATATGAAGGGCAGGGCCCCGAACATTCAAGCGGGTTTCTCGAACGCTTTCTCCAACTCTGCGCTCAAGACAACATGCAAGTTTGTAATCCGACCACCCCGGCCCAATATTTCCACCTGCTCCGCAGGCAATTGAAGCGGGAGTTTCGGAAACCCTTGATTATCATGACGCCAAAAAGTCTTCTCCGCCGCAAAGAAGCGGTCTCCCCTGCCGCCGATTTTACGGAAAACCGATTTCAGGAGGTCATAGACGACCCCGAGGCGTCATCGGATGCGGAAACGGTGCTGCTTGTAAGCGGGAAGCTCTATTACGAACTGATGCAGTACCGGCAGTCGAGTGCGGACTCGAAGCAGGATATCACATCGGCCCCGACTGATTCGCCGATCATTCGGATCGAACAGTTCTATCCATATCCGGAAAAACAGCTCGAGTCGGTCCTTGTAAAATACAAAAAAGCAAAGGAAATCCGCTGGGTGCAGGAGGAGACGAAGAACCGCGGGGGCTGGCGGTTCATGCACGAACGGCTCTTACGGCAGTTCGGCCTGCCGGTCCGCTATGTAGGAAGGCCCGAAGGGGCGAGTCCGGCATCCGGCTCATACAGCCGGTTTAGGGCTGAACAGGAAGAGATATATCGGAAGGCTTTTTCAAAAGAACCGATGGACGGATAAGGAGGCATGATGAAACAGGAAATAGCAGTCCCTTCCCTTGGAGAATCGGTCACTGAAGGTACGTTAACCGCGTGGCTTAAACATAACGGCGATTATGTAGAAGAGGGGGAAAACCTTTTCGAACTCGAAAGTGATAAAGCAACGGTTGAGGTTCCTTCCACCGCCTCCGGCACGCTGGAAATCCTTATCGAGGCCGAAACCGAGGTCGAAGTCGGACAAGTAGTAGCTGCCGTTGACACGGCAAAACAGCCTGCCGCGGAAGAAAAATCGGCAGCTGCAGTTAAGCCGGCTGCCGGTGAACAGCTGCCAAT
>CAYWIK010000022.1:7412-20610 GCA_964458315.1 uncultured Spirochaetales bacterium
GTCCTGTCGAAACAGCAGGCCGCCCATCTGACCACATTCAACGAAATCGATATGCATCGGGTAATGGAAATCCGGAAACAATTCCAGGATTCTTTTGTAGAAACCCACGGCATCAAATTGGGGTTTCTCTCTTTTTTTATCAAGGCAAGCTGTATTGCTCTTAAACGGTATCCGGAAGCGAATTGTTATCTCGAAGGGAAAGATATTGTGTATAATCGTTTTTATAATATCGGGATCGCTGTTTCCACCGAACGCGGACTGGTTGTACCGGTCGTAAAGAACGCAGACACGCTCGAACTCGACGAGATAGAAAAAGAGGTCGCCCTGCTTGCGGAAAAAGCGCGGAACAAAAAACTCACCATCGATGAAATGTCGGGAGGGACCTTTTCCATTACCAACGGCGGGGTTTTCGGTTCCCTCCTTTCCACCCCGATTCCGACTCCTCCGCAAACCGCGATTCTCGGTATGCACGCAATAAAGGAGCGTCCGGTTGCCGAGGATGGAAACGTCATGATCAGACCGATGATGTATGCAGCCCTCACGTACGATCACCGGGTAATTGACGGTAAGGAAGCGGTAGGTTTTCTCTCGTTAATAAAATCTTTTATAGAAAACCCTGAAAAAATGTTTCTGAATATTTAAAATATTATTATATTTTAGTTATATACTAATCTTTAGGAGGTGTATCATGGCAGCAACGGAATATGCAAAGGGGCTTGAAGGCGTAATAGCGGCTGAAAGCAGGATATGTAAAATCGACGGCGAGCAGGGCAAACTCTACTATTACGGATATGCAATCAGGGACCTCGTTGCCAACTGCAGCTTCGAGGAAGTCACCTATCTTCTACTCTACGGTGAACTTCCGACAAAAGAGCAGCTCGAACAATTCACCAGCCGCATGCGGGCAAGCCGGGACTTGAAACCTCCCATCGTCGAGATGATCCGCGAATTCCCGCGGGACACCCATCCTATGGAACTGCTGCAGTCGGTCATTTCCTACTTGAGCGGATATGTGGACCACAAAATTGAACATTCCGCTACCTGCAACTGCAGACAGACTCTCCACCAGGTGGCCCAGCTTCCCACGGTCGTTGCCGCCTACCAGCGGTTTAGGAAAGGAAAAGATTACGTACCGCCGAAGGAAGATCTGTCCCACGGCGCAAACTTTCTCTACATGCTGCGCGGGGAAGTACCGGACGCGGATGAAGGCGAAATGATGGACAAATGCCTCGTTCTGCACGCGGAACACGGGTTTAACGCGTCAACCTTTACCGCACGGGTCGTGGCTTCTACCCTTTCTACCTGCTACTGCAGTATTTCTGCGGCCATCGGCTCCCTTTTCGGTTCTCTGCACGGCGGAGCAAACGAAAAGGTCCTGAATACGGTGGAGGAAATCGGTTCGAAAGAAAACGTAGCCTCCTGGCTGGACAAGGCAATGAGTGAAAAACGCAAAGTCATGGGGATGGGACACCGGGTATACCGGGCCAAAGACCCCCGGGCGTATGTGATGGAAGGATATTTAGAGAAGCTTACGGAAAAATATGGAAATCGAAAATATTACGATATTCTTAAAACATTGGAACAGGAGTTCCGTTCCAGAATGGAGGAAAAGGGGAAACCGATCTATCCGAATGTCGATTTTTTCTCCGGAGCGGTGTATACAATTCTCGGCATTCCGTCCCATCTTTTTACTCCCATCTTTGCTATGGCCCGGGTATCGGGATGGCTGAGCCACATTCTCGAACAGCGCTCGGACAACCGAATCTACAGACCGAGGGGCCTCTACGTCGGCAGCGATGAGCGGAAGTTTATTCCCATCGAAAACCGGGATTGATTTATGAAATACAGGACCGAAAGGGACACAATGGGAGAAGTCCGGGTCGAAAGCTCTAAATATTGGGGGTCCCAGACACAGCGGTCGCTGGAAAACTTTCCAATCGGCGGCGAAACCATGCCTATCGAACTCATCCGGGCATTAGGTATCGTTAAAAAGTCGGCTGCAATCGCCAATTACCGCCTCGGGAAGCTTTCGGAAGAGGTTATGCGGACCGTCGTCCGGGTGTGCGACGAAGTCATCAACGGCGAATTGGATGACCATTTCCCCCTCAAGGTTTGGCAGACCGGAAGCGGCACCCAGAGCAATATGAATGTAAACGAGGTGGTGGCCAACAGGGCCATCGAATTATTAGGCGGCGAATTGGGAAGTAAGTCCCCGGTCCATCCCAACGACCATGTGAATATGTCCCAGTCCTCGAACGATACCTTTCCCACCGCCATGAATATAGCCGCAGCCGAGCTTACCGTCCGGAGACTTCTCCCGCAATGCAAGAAACTGCTTGCCGCTCTCAAAGAAAAAAGCGAGACATATGCTGAGATTATTAAAACAGGCCGCACCCATCTGCAGGACGCCGTACCTCTTACCTTAGGACAGGAGTTCTCCGGGTATGCCGCCCAGACAGAGGCGGCGATAAGCAGGATTGAATCGGCCCTGCAAGGTTTATACCCCCTTGCGCTGGGAGGGACCGCGGTAGGGACGGGGCTCAATGCTCCGGAAGGGTTCGCGGAGAATGCGGTAGAGGAAATAGCGAAGTTTACGGGGCTCCCCTTTGTCCCGGCGGAAAACAAGTTTGCCGCCCTTGCGAGCCATGACGACTTGGTTTATTTTTCAGGCGCGTTGAACAGCTGCGCGGGCGCCTTCTTCAAAATCGCAAACGATATCCGCTGGCTCGGCTCCGGGCCGCGCTGCGGGATCGGCGAGCTCCTTCTGCCTGCAAACGAACCCGGCAGTTCCATCATGCCCGGAAAAGTAAATCCGACTCAATGCGAAGCCCTCACCATGGTATGCGCCCAGGTGATGGGAAACCACACCGCCGTAACAATAGCCGGCGCGTCGGGTAATTTCGAGCTTAATGTGTACAAACCGGTAATTGCGTACAATGTACTTCAATCGGTCCGTATTCTCGGGGACGCCGCGGAAAGTTTTAACGACCGCTGTCTCTCAGGCACGAAGCCGAACCGCCAAGGCATAAAGCGGCATCTCGAAAACACCCTTATGGTCGTAACGGCTTTAGCTCCGCATATCGGCTATGACAACGCGGCGGCGATAGCGAAAACCGCCCATACGGAAGGAATTACCCTGAAGGAAGCGGCGCTTACGTTAAACATGCTTACGGAAGAAGAATTTATTACCTATTTAGATGTCAAAAAAATGATTTAAATATTCGATATTCTTGACTAATTTGTGAATATTTTGTAGAATTTTTCTACAATGAAGTTAAAATCAACCTTTCTCATTTTATTACTATTTGTAAGTGCATTCGCATTCACCGGGTGTAATGCGGGAAAGGGGAAACCGGTAAAGATCGGGTTGATTGCAACCTTAAGCGACAACGACCCGCCGACGGGCCTCGAAATGGAACGGGCCGCGGAACTGGCAATGAAGGAAATCGCCGATGAGGGTTTGAATAACCGGAAGAACGGCAAAGTCGAGATCGAATTAATTATAGAGGACGATTACGGCCGGCCGGAAAGCTCCGTTGAAGCGGCGCGAAAACTCATCTACCGGGATGAGGCGGACGCTATTATCGGCCCCCAATTCAGCTCCAATGCCATACCGGTTGCAAATCTTGCCGAGGAAGCGCAGGTGCTCATGATAGCCCCGATGTCCACTAACCCGAAAACAACGGAAGGAAAGGATTTTGTCTTTCGGGTTCCCTTTACCGACCTGCTGCAGGCGGAAGCCATGGCACGTTTTGCCTATGAAGATCTGAAGATTTCTACTATCGGCGTGCTCTACAACATATCCGATGAATACAGCAGCGGGCTTGCGAATGCGTTCAAAACGATTTTTGAAAATTTCGGAGGAAACGTCCCTGCTTTTGAAAACTATACATACGATACAAATCAGAATTTTACCAAACAGCTATCGCTCTTGAAAAAGCACTCTCCCGAAGCGCTCTATCTTCCCAATTATAACGAGGACGTTATGCTTCAAGTTTCTCAGGCCGAAGAATTGGGAATGAAGGCGGTCCTGCTCGGAGGCGACGGCTGGAGCGATACGCGGACGGCGGAAATTGAAGCATTCGAGGGCGCCTACTTGACCCGCCACTGGCACCCTGATGCGGCAAATACCGAGGCAAAGGGAATAGCGGCGGCCTATCGGGAAACGTACGGGAAAAATCCCGACGACGTTTTCATGAATACCTACGATGCTTTTTGCCTCTTGTTCGAGAGCATACGGGATGCGGAGGAGATCACCCCGGCGGGAATGCGGGACGCTCTTACGGAGATGGACTATTTCAAAGGCGTGAGCGGTACCTTTTACTATGACAGAAGCGGCGACCCGCAAAAACAAGTGATGATCGTAAAAATTGAAGGAAAAAAAGTCCGGCTCTTCAAGATATTTCACCCGGAGAGGCGGTAATTCCATGAAATATACCCTAAAACCTCGGCAAAAGAGTCGAATAGTCATCCCGGCGGTTATTCTGGCATGTACCGGCTTTCTTTTAAGCGCGTTGATTTTAGGGTGCGCAAAGAAACCGGTAGAGTGTAAAATCGGGTTTATCGCTCCTTTAAGCGGCGAAAATGAACAGTTTAGGAGTACCTACCTCAAAGGGGCGCGGCTTGCCGTGGATGAGGCGGTAGAACAGGGCGGGATTGAACAGGGTAAATCCGCCGTACAGCCTCTTCTCGTGGTCCGGGACAACGAAGGTTTGACGGAAAAGGCAGTCGGGTTTACCCACGAATTGATCAATCAAGAACATGTTGCGGCAATTATCGGCCTTCCTTTCAGCAGAAATGCCGTTCCTGTCGGCAAGATCGCTAACACCTTCGGCATCCCGATGATAACTTCGCTTTCAACCCACCCTGAAACAACAAAAAACCGTTCCTGCGTCTACCGGGTATGTTTTACCGATCAGTTTCAAGGCCGTCTTCTTGCGGCCTTCGCCTATCGAGACCTCCGGAAAAAGACATCGGCGATTTTGTACGACGCTTCAATGAATTACAGCAGCCACCTTGCCGCGGTATATTCTGCCTATTATTCGGATTTAGGCGGCCGGATTGTTGCCGCGGAAGCTTACACCACGGGAGAAACCGATTTCCTTCCCTATCTCGATAGGATCGGAAAAGCCGAACCTGAAGTAATCTTTCTACCCAATTATTTGTCCGACCTTCGGATTCAGATGCGGCAGCTCCGTGCACTCTCCATACCGGCGGCGGTAATCGGAAGCGATACAATGGATACCGATACGGGGGAGGATAAGGAACTCTTTGAAGGAGCGTATTTCTCTACCCATTTCTCACCTGACAACCCCTCGCCCGAGGTCCAGCGCTTTGTCGCGAATTACTCGGCTAAATATGAAGAAAAACCGACCTATGCCGCCGCCCTTGCGTACGATGCCTTCCGGCTTCTTTTCACCGCCCTTGCAGCGGCGGAGAGCTGCGAGCCCGAGGCGATATGCAGCGCTCTGGGAAAAATCGAAAAATTCACAGGGGTAACCGGCGATATGGTTTTTGACGAAGGGGGAGATCCGGAAAAGAACGCGGTCATTCTCCATTGGGCAGGCGGGGAAAAACGTTTTTATAAAGAGATTCGCCCATGAAAAACTTCCCACGAATTTTCCGAAACGTAAAATGGCGGATGGTCCTTTCGTTTTATGCAATTTTTCTCGTATTTCTTCTAATCCTCACGATCCTTGATCATTATCAATCCAAAAACACCATGCAGTCATCCGTTGTCGACCGCCTCACTGCAATAGCCGAACAAAAGGAAGAGACCCTTACGCAGTGGGTGCGGGGCCAGCGGGATGAACTTCTTCTGGTTTCGGACCTCGAACCGGTCAGGACCAATGCATTACTTCTTTTGACGGAAGAAGAAAAAAGCGTTCGGTTCAACGATGCCTATTCCCGCCTCGATTCGATGGTCCCGGCAATTGTCGGCAGAAAGAAAAGTTTGAAAGATTTTTTGCTTCTGCACCGGACAGGCGGGAAAGCCGTCTACTCTACAAATAAAAGCACCGAAGGAAAGTACCATGTACAAAACAGCTATTTTCACGAAGGGCTTACCCGCACATTTATTCAAGGTGTTTATCCTTCTCCGGAAACGATTAAACCGGAAATGACTATCGCTACTCCCGCAACCGGCAAAGACGGAGAAACCCTCGGAGTTTTTGCCGTCCACTTAAATTTAGAAGAGATGGACGATGCGGTAAAAAAACCCGCGGGGATGGGAGAAACAGGAAAGATTTTCCTTGTCGACCGCTACAATGTTCTCGTCTCGGCAAAGCGGTTCGGCAGCCCATTTTACCCCCGGGGCATTCATTCCGACGGCATCGACAAAGCGGTGCGGGGAAAAGACGGGTTCGGCGAATACATTGACCATATGGGCAATGCGGTAATCGGGGTCTACCGGTGGCTCGAAGATTTCAACCTTGCTTTAATAATGGAGGTCGATGCCGCGGAAGCGTACGGCCCGGTAAACAATAAGCTTATCGTGAGCCTGATCAGTTCCGCGGCTCTCATGATCGGAATGGGATTCATCGTATACTTTTTAGCAAACCGAATAACAAAACCGATTGTTTCGATAAAAAACGCGGCCGGCAAAATTGCTGAAGGGAACATGGAGGTACGTTCCGAAGTTTCGACTAGAGATGAAATCGGGGTCCTTGCCGAGACCTTCAATTTTATGACCGACCGGCTGCAGCATCTCAATCAGGATTTGCAGACCGCTAAAGAAAAAGCGGAGTCCTCGAACCGGGCGAAGAGCGAGTTCCTCGCGAATTTGAGCCACGAAATCAGGACCCCCTTAGGAGGGATTGTCGGGTTGTCACAGCTCCTCGGGCGTACGGCGAAGGGGGAAAAAGAGCAGTACTATGCAAAGATGCTTTCCGATTCGGCACAGTATCTCAGCACTTTAATGGGCGACATTCTCGATTTCTCTAAAATCGAAGCAGGCAAAATGGAACTGTGGGAAGAACCCTTCGATCTGTTCCCTCTCATCGAAAGCATAGTGACCATTTACGGACTCAAGGCCCGGGAAAAAGGTATTGCCCTCACAAAATCCATCGATCATAAAATCGAGCGATATCTTAGAGGTGACCCGGTAAAACTTCGGCAGATCATATCAAATCTTGTCAATAATGCGATAAAGTTTACCGACGCCGGCTCGGTAAGCCTCGAGGCGGCGACCGTGCGGAACGAACAACGGGTAATACTTAAGATAACCGTCAGGGATACGGGTATCGGCATACCGGAAGAAGATATCCCCACCCTGTTTGAAAGTTTTACCCAGGCTGACAGCTCTATTTCTAAAAATTTTCAGGGCACAGGTTTAGGACTTGCGATCGCCCATAAATTGGCCCTGCTCATGGGCGGGTCCCTTCGGGTAGAAAGCGTGATTGGAGAAGGCAGCAGTTTTTACGCAGCCGTCCCTCTGGGAGTTTCCGCGACCGCGGAGGTCCAAACGGCCGAAACGGAACCTCAACTGCAAAAGCCATCCGGACCGTTAAAAATACTTCTCGCGGAAGATGAAAAAATCAACCAAATTTATATGAAAGAATTTCTCGAGACGAACGGTCATACGGTTACGACGGCGGGAAACGGACAGCAGGCACTCGAACTTTTCTACACCAATACGTTCGACTGCATCTTAATGGACATCCAGATGCCGGTGATGAACGGAATCGATGCGGTCCGCCGTATCCGCGAATACGAAGAGGAAAACAACCATAACCGGGTCCGTATTATCGCGCTCACGGCCTATGCTTTGAAAGGAGACCGGGAACGCGTTTTGGAAGAGGGGATGGACGATTATATCTCAAAACCGATAAAGGAAAAACTACTTCTGGAAGCTTTAGGCCGCGCGCGGCCACTTTCTCCGGAGAAAAATCATCGAACGGAGGAAATTCTCCGTGAGTTCCGCGGTGACGAAAAAAGACTTCGTGAAATTGTGGAAACCGCGATCGAGGACCTTCCGGTCCGGGTGGAACAATTAGTGGATGCTGAACAAAAAGAAGATATCTCCCGCATGATCAAGGCCGCCCACTCAATTGTGAATATCAGCGGGACCCTTAATCAGGAGCGCCTCCTTTCCATTGCCCGCAAAATTGAAACCTCTTTAAGAACAGAAAACAAGGCCGCTCAGGAAGACATTCTGGAAATAAAAACAGCTGCCGCGCAAGTAGTAACCGAGCTGAACCGGCTTATTACTCGCCTTTAATAATTTGACCCTCAAGTCAGTATCATTGACCTGTCCTTCTGCCGCATATACAATAGAATAGATGGAAGAAAAATACGAATATATTGTAAATACCTCCAAAGATTTTATTACCCTTATCGACCGAAACTATACGTACACAATTGTCAACGAGAGTTATTGTAAAGCAATCGGTAAAAAGAAAGAAGAAATTCTTAATAAAACCGTTTCCGAGGTTTGGGGACAAGAGCGGTTTCAAAATACATTAAAAAATTATCTCGATAAATGTTTTACCGGAAAAGAAATCCACTACGTCGAAAAGTTCAAGTTCGGGGACGACCAGAAATATATGCATGTCTCCTACTATCCCTACTTTGACACCAAGCAAGTGGAAGTGACCCATGTCTGCGTTTTCTCCCACGATATCACCAAACTTGGCGAGATAGAATCTAAGCTTATTAATTATGAATACCGCGATCCGGTAACCGGCCTCTTCAACCGCCGCTCCTTAGAGATTATTCTCGATATGGAACTCGAAAAGGCGAAACGTTCGGAATACGAAAACCTTCGAGGAATTCTCTATATAGCAATCGAAAATCTTACAACTATCAGCAGACAGCACGGACACAACATCGGCAATATTTTATTGGAGAATACCGGCGTAAAAGTGAAGGAGATACTTCGCCAAAGTGATTATGTGTTTCGGTACGAAGGAAATGAACTGGTGGTTATCTTAAGCCGCCTCGCCCGCAATACCGACGCGGCAAAGGTGGCGGAAAAAATTTTCGAAGCCCTGACGACTCCATACAATTACCGGGATTTTTCCATCGTGATGGATTGCTATATCGGTATTGCAATCTATCCGGATGACGGCGAAGAGAGAGAAACGATATTGGCCCACGCCATAAGCGCCTTAGGAGAAGCAAAAAACCAGAAAAAGCATTATCTTCTCTTCAATCCCGAGATACATCAACAGGCAATACATAAACTGGAGCTCGAACGAGACCTCCAGAAAGCATTCCACAACGGCGAGTTTATTCTCCATTACCAGCCCATTGTGGATAAAAAAAGTAAAATAATCGGCGCGGAAGCCTTAATTCGATGGAACCACCCTGCATTGGGATTTATTTCCCCCGGTCAGTTTATTCCTCTTGCCGAAGAAACGGGTCTGGTAAAAGAAATCGGCAAATGGGCGCTTTTTACGGCAACCAAACAGGTAAAACAATGGCTGGAATTTTACCAATTATATGTATCGATAAACCTTTCAGCCCCGGAGTTTTCCAACTCGCTCCTCCCCGAGATCGTAGAGTCCGCGCTACGTCAGGCGGAAAATCTCGATCCGGGCTGTTTAAAACTGGAAATAACGGAATCCCAAGGCATGCTGTTTCCTGAGAAATCGATCGACCGGATGGAAAAAATGAAGGAACTTGGGATTCAAATTTATATCGACGATTTCGGGACCGGACAGTCTTCCCTCAACTATTTGAAGAAACTGCCTGCCGAAGTTCTTAAAATCGACAAGATTTTTGTCGAGGAGATTGTGGAAAACCTGAATGAACTCTCTTTTCTCGAAAATATCATCGCCCTGGCCAAACGAAGGGGTAAAAAAGTAATAATAGAAGGAGTTTCAGACGAAGGTAAATACCAAAAGTTGAAGGATTTGGAATGCGACGCCATGCAGGGCTTCTATTTTGCAAAGCCTGTACCGCCGGAAGAATTTGAACAGTTTCTCCGGGAAGGCGGTAATTTGCCGAAAGTAAAGGGGCCCGGAGAATGAAACGAACAGAAAAAAAGACCGGAGTCTTAACAGTCTCAGGCCCCGCGGTCTCCCTCTTTTTTATCATCCTCTATTTCCTCTTCACGTCCTGTGCCACCCCGGAAAAAGGGACCGATGCCGGAACAAAAAGGGCGCTCCGCTGGTCCGGCGGCACACTGGTCATGACTGAAGCCGGAACACTCCGCGGCCTGCCGATAAACCGCCGGCTCCTTGTGTGGAAAGGCGTTCCTTATGCCGCGCCTCCCGTGGGCGAACTCCGATGGAAAGCCCCGAGGGACGCAGAACCCTGGAGCGGCGTGCGGCGAAGCTGCCGGTACGGTCCGCAATGCGTGCAGTATTCCGTTTTTCCGAAAAACGCGATCCGGGGAGAGGAAGACTGTCTCTATCTCAATGTGTGGCGGCCGCGGAACGATACGAAAGATCTCCCTGTATATATCTGGATCCATGGAGGCGGGAACACGACCGGCTCTTCATCCTATGTCCGCGACTATTTAGGCGAAGATTTTGTAGAAAGGACCGGCGCGGTGTACGTCTCCATTAACTACCGTCTCGGGCCCTTCGGATGGTTTACACATCCCGCCGTACGCGGTGACGATAACGCGGACAGACTCGATCAATCCGGTAATTTCGGCACCCTCGATATTCTCAAAGCCTTGGAATGGGTACAGAAAAATATCGAAGCTTTCGGCGGCGATCCCGGCAATGTAACGGTAAGCGGAGAGTCAGCGGGCGCTTTCAATATTATATCACTCCTCACATCGGAGAAATCCCGGGGCTTGTTCCATAAAGCGATTATCAGAAGCGGAGGAGCCGTTCTTTCTACCATCGAAGAAGGTGACAAAAAAAGCAGTGAAATCATACGGTCCCTTCTAATAAACGATGGTTTCAGCGAAAACGAGGCGGCCCGGGCGGAAACAGAATGGCCCGAACAGAAGCTGATGCAGTACCTCCGATCCAAAACGGCAGAGGAAATCCTCTCCTGCTACACCCCTCGTCATTTCGGGATGATATCAATGCCGGTCATTTTCAAAGACGGAACGGTCATTCCGAAAAAAGGTGAAAAAGTTTTCGCCGAAGGCACTTATCCGATGAAAGTGCCGATTATTATCGGGACGAACAAGGACGAAGTCAAACTGTTTATGGCATTCAACAAGGAGCTTCGAAGTTCAAGGGATTATTACGCGGCGGTCACCGGCTATGCAAGCGACAACTGGAAGATAGACGGTGCCGACTCCTTGGCGCGCCGGATGAGACGGCATGAGGAGCAGCCGCCGATTTATGTATACCATTTCCATTGGGGCACCCTGGATGAAACCGGCGGCAGCCCGCTTCCCTGCGGCCGCGGCTTTTCTCTCGGCGCGTGCCACGGCCTGGAGGTGCCGTTCTTTCACGCGACTGTGGGAGAAACTTTTTTGTTCGAACTTTTCTTTTTCAACAATATAAACCGAACGGGCGCAAAAAAGCTGGAAAATACCGTGATGGATTATTCAACCGCTTTTCTCTTGCACGGCGACCCGAATAAAAACGAAGCCGGAAGGCCCTCTTGGCTGCCGTGGACAAACGAAGACGGCGGACCGAAATCCATTATTTTAGACGCCGGGAGGCAGGACCTTCGAATACGGATGAGCAATACTGAGTATACGGACGAATATGTCAAAAAAAATCTTCGATCTTCCTTTTCAGAAGCAATTTATAAAAAGACCCTTGATTATATAGAAGAATATGAAGTCGGCCTCGAAAGCCTCAAACAGGAATAACATGCATCCTGAACGGGTCCCCCGTCTTCTTGTAAGCGACCACGAAGGAAACATGTTCGAAATCCCGGAATTACTCATGGCAGGGATGGAAGGCCTTGAACCTCTCCTTCCCGCCCGGGACGACCTCATCGAACTCCCTCACGGCAGCGACCTCTTCCTGCTTCCGGACCGTACGCCGATCGGCTACGATCCGGAAGCCGGCGAGTTCGTACTTCTTCCCGAATACGGCGATACCCCGGTATATCCGGTAGCTGCCTTTTTGGCCCCCGCGCATATGCAGTATCTGCTCCCGGCATTCGAGGAAACAGCGCGGGCCGCGCCCCTTCCCCTCTACAGCTATACCGCGGCCGGCTGGTCGGAAGGCACGATCTACGCGGCGGGGGTGCGCATCGATGACGATATCCGACAGGACCTCGAATATGTTGATCTCGATGAAATCGATACACGCTCGCTGGAGGTTCTTGGCCGTTACCGGGGGAACCGGCTGGTCCGGCACTTAGTCGAAAACTGCGCCCTTTGTTACGGGTGTCCCGCGGCGAGAAATTTTGTGATGGGCAGGTGGGAATGTCCTGTCCCCACGAGCCCGCGCTGCAATGCGGCTTGTGTCGGGTGCATTTCCGCCCAGCCCGCCGGGGCGGAAATACGCCCCGCCCAGGACCGGATAGCATTTATACCCACGGTGGACGAAATTGTCGAATTTACCGTACCCCATCTCGAAGAGGCGCCTAACCCGGTCATAAGCTTCGGGCAGGGCTGCGAGGGAGAACCTCTTCTGTTCGGAGACCTTTTAGAAAACGCAATAAGGGAAATCCGCAAACGTACCGGAAAAGGCGTTATCAATTTAAATACCAACGGCAGCATTCCGGAAACAGTAAAGCGTCTCTGCGCGGCCGGTCTCGACAGCATTCGGATCAGTTTAAACTCCGCGCGGAAGGAACTCTATGACCTTTATTACCGGCAAAGCAGCTATACGTTCGAAGATGTTCTCGAATCGATCAGGATTGCGGGGAAAATGAGGATTTGGGTTTCCCTCAATTACTTCATTTTTCCCGGCCTTACCGACAGTCCGGAAGAAATGGACTCTTTGTTCCGTCTCCTCGCGGAGGAAAATATTAATATGATCCAGACGCGGAATATTAATATCGATCCTTATTTGTATGTCCGCACTTTAAAGCATAAGGCCGGACAGGCTGCTTCGCCCGCGATAGAAAAAAGAACAGCGGGAATGCGCGGCTGGCTCGGGGAAGTACGCAGCCGGTTCCCTCACCTCCTCCTCGGGTATTTCAATCCCGGCAGGTAAAGCTTATACATGTTTCGGGCGACCAGTTTGACCGATCCCTTTCTCCCGATTAAATGCTGCAAGAAAAAAACCGCCGCCCGGTTCGCAAAGCCCGGAATTATGTAACTTCTCTTCCCAAGATTACGCAATGCAATTTTTGCAACTTCCCCGGCCTCCATCTCCGGCGCCGA
>CAYWIK010000022.1:20710-29546 GCA_964458315.1 uncultured Spirochaetales bacterium
GTCTATGGCAGCATTGTGTCATCGGAGCAAAATCCGAACCAGCACCGACCGTCTTCCTCGATGAGCCTGGTTCCTGACTCAGGAACGGTCCCTTGTTCGTAAACATCGAGCTCCCGGCCCTCCGCTTTTTCGATCAGCGGGTCCGCGAGCTCCCATGCATAATGGATTTCATCTTCGCATGGAAAAAGGATTTTATCTCCTTCTAAGATTTTTTGCAGTATCTGCTCATAGGCCTCCGGCGTGTTGATCTTGAAGGTTTCGAAATGGTCGAAGTTGAGTTTAACGCTGTCTACCTCGGTCATTTTGCCCGGCTGCTTTATATTGAGAAGCAGATCGATTCTCATGTGCGGCTGAATTTCTATGATCATTGCGTTCGGCGATTGGGCAGTTTTTTTCCAGTCGGAAGATCGAAAATTCTTGAATTGAATGTATATGATTGATTGATTAGACGGCATCCGTTTCCCGGTCCTAATATAGAATGGGACATTAGAAAAATTATAGTTATTAATAAAACATTTGAAGGCGATAAATGTCGGAGCGCCTTTGTCCTTCTCCTCCCCTTTTCCGAGCCCCTTGTATCGTCCTATAACAAATTGGTCGATCGGCTTTATCGATCTCAATATCTTTGTTTTTTCATAAGAAATTTCACTCTGCGTATAATTGACCGGTTCCCCCATGGTAAGGCTTGTCACGATTTGCAGGACGTGATTTTGCACCATGTCGCGGATGACTCCGGTCTTTTCGTAATAGTCGAGCCGCTGGTCCACTCCGGAATCCTCATCAATAATTATCTGTACATGGTCGATGAAATCCTTGTTCCAAATGCCGTGGATAATGTCGTTTTGAAAGCGCATGACGAGAAGATTTTGAATAAACTCCTTGCCTACATAATGGTCTACCCTGAATATTTCTTCATCGTCAAACCCGCGTTTTAAGACCGAATTGTATTGAACGGCTGTTTTCAAATCGAAACCGAAGGGTTTTTCCACCACCACCTTCTTGTTCAGCTTATTTCCAAGATAAGTATTGATCTTGTTAATCCCTTCAATCGCTTTCTCGTAAAGTCCCGGATGGAGTGCAAGATAATAAATCAACTCGATGTCTTCTTCTTTTTCCCGCAATCCCTGCAGGGAGTTCAATAACTTGATGTTATCGGTGTCTTTTTTCATGTCGTAGACGAAATATTCGAGTTTTTTCAAAAAAGCAGGGTCCTTTTCCGGGACCATATCATCGAAAAAGGATTTTTGATCGTTATATCTTCTTCCGAGGAAAATTATGTGAAAATCATACTTTTTTTTAAATAATTCATAGTAAGCGGGAATGAGTTTTTTGCGTGCCAGGTCGCCGGTCCCGCCAAACTGGATGATGATTTGTTTCATTCGGTAAACCTCCAGTCTACAATTGTAACAAGACGCGCGAACTGATGAAAGTAAGCAGCGGGGCATACTTTGTAGTCCTCTTTTTCGGTGAAAAGTCTGAATGCCTCCGCCTTGTCTTCTCCTAAAAACAGAAGCACCACGACGGTGTCCCGCTGAAAAACTCTGTAGGTGCAGGTAATCCGCACCGGAGGCGGTTTTGGGGAATCGTAGAGTACATCGACCAATCGCTCTGATGACAACACGGGGTGGCCGGGAAATAGGGAAGCGATATGACCGTCCTCGCCGACCCCCAGAAATGCTGTATGTAAAGGACCAAGCTCCCGCTCATACGCTTCCGCGGCTTGCGAAGGCTCTAAGGACAAGTCGGGAAACCGAAGCTGATCTTCCGCAATCGTCCCGTTTCCGACAAGCCGATCGAACAGCAGATCTCGAAGCATTGACTGATTGTGCTCCCCTTCCATCCGCTCGTCGGCGAGAAAAAACCGATGTCGGCAAATGCCTCCTGTTTCCGCGATACTCTCTCCGAGGGCCGACAACACCGGCGCGATGCTTCTTCCGCCGGAAAGCATGATGTTCTTCCCTGTCATCGCGCCGCCGGGCTCAGCTCCCCCGATTCGCTTGAGCAGAGATTTTATTGTAGAAACCGCATCTGCTCTGTTTCCGACCGTGTACATCATGGCAGCTTCGAACTATTATCCCTCCTCTCGATGACCGACGGAGCAGCGCCTTTATACCTCGGCATTGCCATCCCGATACTTGCATTGATATAGGTCGGGTCACAGATAACATACCGCTTTCCCCGAAAGGTGACGGAGTCTCCGGCAACAGGTTTGCTGAATGCGACTGCCGTGGCGATATGACCGGGCCAGTCGAGACCGATTACATCGAGACCGAGTATTTCTTCCACAAGATATGAGAAAAAGATCGAGCGGTCTTCACAATCACTGTAGGGATAATAGAGACTTTCTTCGACAAACATTGGTTTCTCGATTCCGAATTGCTGCTGGTCCGTCTGGTAGTCAAAGGCGGTCTGAACGAACCGTAAGAGCACGTTGGCTGCCTCGGCTTCCGGCAGATCGGCAACGATGAGTTTTAGGCTGTTTATCAGAGTATGATGAGTTTGAGGAGACACAGGGGCTGCAAAATAATGAACGATGTCGGTTTGGGGATAATGCCTTCCGAAAATAACAAGGTTTTCGTCGATGACAGCCGATATTTTGTATGATTTTCCCTTATACTTGAAGTAGAGTTCGCGATCGCTCTTTCCGGTAAGCACCGCGGGGACTTCTTTTAATGCCATCTTGACCGTTTTTCCACCTTCGGGCGGTTCACCGGGGTATGTGTAAAACTGCGCCACCTTCTGTGCCGGACCTCCGTCGGTAAAGAAGTAGTAGTAGGGTCCGGAAGGGTCAAAGTAGAAATAAACTACTCCATACATTTTATCCTCAGTCGGCACAAGGAGATACATTTGATCGGAACTGTAACCGATCCGGTAATCATATCCGGACTGAACAAGGAGAAACCAAGAAAGGGTGTCCCGGTGTACTGCATTCTTCGGGAACAATCCTTTCGAGACACTGTGGACCAGAAGATAATATCCCCAGTCATTGAGTTTGGTCTTTTTCTTGATCTCCCGGCATTCCTCTACAACCGTTTTATATTCCCATTCGCTTAGAGCACGCCAGGCGTCGCTGAAGCTCTTGTTTGAGAGAGGAGATTTTACATTCAGGCCGGGCTTTCCCTGGTCGGTAATGGACAACTCGGTATCGAAAAAGGTGAAGGAGAACCGCTTCGGCCCTTTTTCAGTATAATCCGTGCCTTCGAGAGATTTCATATCGGGAACTTTTTCATCGGGCGAAGATATTTCCAGCTTTTTCTGATCGATTGCTTCGGCTTCGGCCCGTTCGTTTTTCGGCACCGCAGGTTTTATCCGGGGAGCGTAGAGAGGTTTCGGCTCTTCGTCGAATACCATTCCCTTGAAAGCTTGAAACTCCTTCCATTCTTTCTCTAAAAACTCTGCAAACTGCCGATCCTGTTCATCCACATAGTTTTTAAACTCCCCTTCCTGCTGCCTTTTCCATTCTTCAAAACTCTGCTGCCCAAAAACGGAAACACCAACCGCGGCGAGAACGAACATCAAAAGTATATAATTTTTCTTCATTTTGCTGCTCCTTATATAAACTGCCTCTATAATTTATTCAAGAGGAATTTTACTTAAACCAAGTAATATGGTATAAAAAACTTATGTTTGGAATTGACGCCGGCGGAACATACATTAAACTCGGCGAACCTGTTACCGATATCATGGAAATGCATCCTCTCCCCTATTCAAAACAGTGGATCCGGCACCAGCTCGAGGGGGCCGCTCCTCCTTATCTTATCACAGGCGCAGGTTCTTCGACTATCCGGAACTGGCTGCCGAACGTAGATTTTATACTGGTTCCGGAGCTTCAGGCAATCGGACTCGGAGGCGCGTATTTAGCGGAGACCGAGGAGTGCATCGTCATCAATATCGGTTCCGGCACGCCGATCCTGTACGCCAACCTTGCGGAGAAAAGGGTCGAACATTTAAGCGGCACCGGGATGGGCTCTGCTTCGTTGGCCGGGCTTTCTTATTATATGACCGGCATCTACGATTTGGACCGGATCGAAGAAAAAGCTTTCGAAGGTGAATCGGAACGGGTTGACCTGCTGATAAAAGATATCTATGAAAACCCGGAGCTCGTCAAACTCCCGGGAGATATTACCGCCTCAAATTTCGGTAAATACCAGGACTGGCGGCACATCGGATTGGATCGCCGGCCGGACATAAACGATTTGCTCGCCGGTTTGCATAAAATGGTCGCTGAAACCATCGCGGTGATGGCCGGTTTGGCCTGCAAGCAGTATACGGATAAAAAACTCACCGTCTCCGTAACCGGGGGGGGCACGTTAAATCGGGCGCTTATGAAATATTTACGAATCAGTTTTGACTATTTAGAACAGCCCTATATAATCCCTCAGAAAGCGGTTTTCAGCACCCTTCACGGTTTATTTGTGTTCGAAGACCTTATCTAAACAGAACTCCCGCTCGACAAACTGATATTGTCGTAAAAGCTGCCTATAGAGCGGCAGAGGTTCGGAGACAACCGGGACAGGGTTTTTTGTTTCGCTTCCCTCGGAAAGATTGCCGTTTCCGACAATCTGCCGCACCGTTTCCGCGTCTTCCCGGGTCACCGCTCCCTTATCAAGGACCTCGTAAAGCCCGCGGACGGCTTTTACCGTCTTTTCCATGGCCTCGTCATACAGGTCGTAAAACGATTCGGTGCGAACAACCGAAGGGTTAAAGGGGCTTTGCCACTCTTTTCCGGCCTCGTTCAGATAGTCTATGGTTTTGTCTAAATTTCGGGGATAATAGAGAGCCAGTATTTTTCGTAAGAATTGAGAAGCTTTGTCCCGTTTATACGCAACACAGAGGTTTTCACGCGCGGGCGGATTTGTCGCTTTATAAAAATAAAGGGCATCATGCATAGCATTGGCGAACCTAGTTTCATCCATGTCCGGCTTGTTCAATCGATTATAGGTTGTCTGAATGGCCGGAACGATGAGGTTGTTGCATATTTCGGTCCTCCGCGAAACCGGACGCACCATATCAAAAAAGCTGAAGGAAAAAAATTCTTCACTCCCGAAACCGTAACGTTTTTCGGCAAGGAGAAGATCACAAATTCTCTCGAAAAAAGGATGCATTCGATAGAGATAGTCGGTATCACGGTCCCCGGGTACGCGCCAGCCTGAAAAGTAAATGATAAAGGGATGCATAATCCGGTCGAGGAACGCGTGGGTAATATACGACAGTATTACCGTGTTCTGCGCCTCGATTTCTTCCTCGGTCGATCCGTATCGTCTAAGGACAAAGTTCCCCGCAAGTTCGCCGAATCCGTGACGGTGAATAACCCGGCCGTATTTGAACGCTCCTGGTCTGGTCCGTTGATTGTGATAGAAAATGTCCGGTCCCTGGGCGTAGAAAGCAATAAGTTCGGGATACCGGCGGACCATTTTGTTTCCTTCGGACCCTAATCCTTTCTCGATAACCTCACGGGCAAATAAAAAATGGGCGATTTGTGACGGCATATATGATCAAACGCGGGTGCTGTGATCAATCCTGCCAGTAAATGTATGGCATATTGGTCTGTATGGTCCTTGTCTGACTATTATCTTCCTGATAGGTGATGATCGTAATACCGCTTTCATGAGTGATGTTGATCAGTCCCTGGATGGTGTATATGATGTTTCCGTTGTAATCGTAGATATTCACTTTTCCTTTCAAGGATCATCCTCCTACTCATGCACTATACACGACATGGGGCAATGTTTCAATCAAAAATATCCCGAAGCTGCTGGACCGATTTATGGTTTCTCAGTTTTTGCATCGCCTTTTCCTGGATTTGCCGAACCCGCTCCCTGGTTATTCCCAGGATCTTGCCGGTTTCCTGCAAAGTCCTGGGGCCGTCGCCTGTTAATCCAAACCGGAGCCTTATAATCTGTTTTTCCCGGTTAGAGAGATTGGTGAGCACCTGTTCGAGCGTATCCTGCAAGGTGGCATTGAATACTTGTTCGAAAGGTTCAATGGAGTTTTCGTCTTTGATCAAGTCCGACAGCTTTGTGGTGCTCTCGCCGTCTATCTGGGTGTCCAAAGAAGTGGTATCCTGAGAAAATTTCATGACTTCTTGTACTTTTGCGTAAGGCAATCGCATATACGAGGCGATTTCTTCATTGCTCGGGTCCCGGCCCAGCTCCTGGGTCATATTCTTTGCCACGAAATAACATTTTTTGATGGTATTGAGCATGTGGATTGGAATCCGGATTACCCTTCCCTTGTCCGCAAGGGATTTAATGATCGCCTGCCGAATCCACCAGGTGCCGTAGGTGGAAAACCTGCACCCTTTTGTATAGTCAAACCTGTCCACCGCTTCGATTAGTCCGATATTGCCTTCGTCGATCATATCAAGAAGGCTCATCCCCCTATACTGGTATCGTTTTGCGATCGAAACGACCAGTCTGAGATTGCAGTTGATCATTGTATTTTTCAAGTCCCGAAGCTGTTTCTCGGCAAGGTTTAATTCCACCTTCAGGGGCTTATTCACCCGTTCCGATTCTTTTTGCTGCCTTTCTATCTGGACGAGTTTTTCCTTTATCTCGTTAATCCGTTGTCCTAATTCCTGCTCCTCTTTGTAAGAGAGCAAGGGATATCTCGAGATCTGTTTTAAGTAGACTGCAAGAGGATCTCTATCGATTGTGTTGAGATTGCCGGGGAATAATGTTTCTTCATGATTTTCGTAATAATTTTCTTCGGTTCCCATGTAGCCTAAGCTTTTTTAAAGTTATACAAAACTATTTATTACGGTAATGATTGTCAATGGTAAACACTTTTATTTTATCACAAACGAGGAGCTTTTTCAGGATCAATTGGTTTTCCGTTGCGAAAAACAGTAAAAAACAGTTCCGGCTGCTGCGTATGCGGATTAATCCCTAGTGAGCTGATCACCATTCCCGGGTCGACATTCTGCCCGAGGGTTACAAAAATTTCTTCATTTCCGCCATACACGTATACATATCGGTCTTTCGACTGGACTAGAACAACTTTCCCGAACCCCCGGTAAGGCCCCGCCCAGACGACCCTCCCCGAAGAAATAGACCGAATCGGATCGCCTCGCTTTCCCGCGATCCGGACTCCCTTCAGTTTTCCCTCTGCCGAAACCATGGTGCCCTTCAAAGGCCACGCTCCCTCGGCAGCCGGCAGATGGGCCTCCTTTTCCCCTTCCGGTAAGACTTTGCCCCGGCCCGCTTCTTTTCCTACTGCAGGTTTCGCGGCCTCTTCCTGCTCCTTTTTTGCTGAGGTCCTTCCTTCGGCAAGCTTTTCTTTTTCATCACGCCCGCGGGGAATCGTAAGAACATCGCCTACTTTAAGAAGATAATTTTCTTCGATCCCGTTCAATTCGAGTAATTCTGCAAGGGAAACACCGTATTTTCTCGCAATTCCGTAGAGCGTTTCTCCCTTTGAGGCGGTATGGACATCCGGTATAATTAAAGTCATGCCAACCTGAAGATTCCGCGGATCATCAATACCGTTAGCCCGCATGAGTTCTTCTACGGAACATCCATATTTTTTGGCAATGCTGTAAAGTGTTTCATTTTTCTGGAGGCTATGGACGGTTTCACCGACAATATTACTAGAGACAGCGAGAAAAAAAACCATTAAAATAGGCAGAGTTTTACATTTCATCGGTTCTTTTTTATGGTCGGTATGATCGTTCTAAAACTAAACGAAAACACCCGGAGGCAGACTAACTTTTTATGGAACAGTTTGAGACAAATCCTGCGATTATCAGTCACTACGATCTTTTAAAGCAACTTGGTGTATTAGATCATATTAATGAACTCAATATCGAAATCAAACACCTTAAAGGGCTGTTCGAAGAAGCATGGGAAATCATGAGCAAGACCTCCATCGACGATATTATGGACTTTATTGTTCAACAAATTGTCGCCAATTTTGTACCCTCATATTTTAGCGTAATCCTACGGAACCGGAGCGGAGTGAAAACACCGAAAATAATGTGTTATAAGAACCTCAAACCGATAGATTCTCCGGTGAAGATCGATACCCTTGAACCATTTAAAAATTTTTTCATTAAATACCCGAATCCTGTAAGTTTTCCACTTTTAGAGTATAAAATGAACCGGCCTGAGGTTACCAACAGCCTCCTTCCTTTCAATCCCGAAATTATTATTCCAGTTTTAGGTTTTTGGGGGCTTCACGGGCTCATTATTATTGGGAGGAAGTTCTCCGATGAGGATTATACTTCGGAAGAAATAACCTACCTCGGCCGTTTTATGAAATTCGCCTCAGTGGGTATACAGAACAATATTCATCACAAAAGTTCCATTACTGATGTGAAAACGGGACTCTTTAATCATTCATTTTTTTCGGAACGTCTCGAAGAGGAATTGGCCAGGGTACGGCGCCACCATGCGCAATTTACCTTGTTTATGGCTGATATCGACCACTTTAAGCAAATTAACGACACGCATGGCCACCTTGTCGGCGATGAAGTGCTCCGGACAATCTCGAACATCATCTCAGCGCTCACGAGGCGTGAGGATGTGGCATCCCGGTTCGGCGGCGAAGAGTTCGCAATCATGTTGACCCAGGTAACGAAGGAAACGGCATGGAAAATTGCGGAAAGAATCCGCCAAACCATTGAACAGGCAAACATCTCCTCCGATTCCAAATCAATAAAAGTAACAATCAGCTTAGGCATTCGCCACGTATGTCCCTACACCTGCGCCCCGTCGGAGACCATTATCCGGCAGGCGGATGAAGCCCTTTATAACGCGAAACGGCATGGGAGAAACCGTACAACGATGTTCAACCCCGGCCTCCTGTTTAAAGCGCTTTGCCTGAACGGAGCGGCTTA
>CAYWIK010000023.1:0-17589 GCA_964458315.1 uncultured Spirochaetales bacterium
AGCTTGTGACCTCCAACGGATACCGGGTCATGCCCGAGGTAGTCCTTCCGGAAGGGTTTGTAAGAGACAGCTTGAGTGTTTCCCAGGACGGCCGGATAACGGTAAAGGTTGCGGGCTCGGATGAAAATATCGAAGTGGGTCAGATGCAGCTCTACCGGTTTGTGAACCCGACGGGGCTGCAGGCCATAGGGGAAAACCTCTTCAAGGTTTCGAACGCCTCCGGAGATGCTATCGGCGGCAGACCCGGATTCAACGGCATGGGTAAGGTTATTCACAAGTTTATTGAAATGTCCAATGTTTCGGTGGTCCAGGAAATGGTGAATATGATCGTCGCTCAGCGGGCATACGAGCTCAACTCGAAGGCAATCCAAACAACCGACACGATGCTTGGAATCGCTAACAACCTGAAACGGTAATGGATGGAAAAAGGAAGAAAAAAATTATTAAAACACGCCATCTTTTTGCAGTGCTGTTTTCCGGTTTGATTCTTATTCCGGCGGGCGCCTGTTATGCAAAAGAATATTACCTTGTGCCCAAGCTGGTACACTCCTCCCATGTACTACGCCTGGGCGATTTTATTGCGGATTTGGGCAGGGACGAATCGGACCGGCTGGCGGATCCCTTCCCGTTACATTTTGAGTCGCCTTCCCTTGTGTCCGCCGACGTCGTGCGCAAATCGCTGGAAGACACCGGCCGAAGAGATTTCATTCTCGTGGGCACCCATTGTCTGTTTGTTCCTGACAGCGGGAAGACCTATCAGGATAACTATTTTTCGCTTTTGGCTTTTTTGCGGGAAGAACTCGCCGTTGAAGGGGGATGGGCCGAGATATCGGCAGAACCGGAGCATCTGGAAAAAATAACGGATCAAACCGTGTTTTTATCAGTTGAAGAGAAGCCCTATTCATATGCCGGCTACAGCAGCCGTTTCCGGCATCCAACCCATACGGTACGGTTCAAAAACGGCGGCTCCGCAGCCATTGACACGGCGGAAATAACGATTCAACGGTATGTTTCCGGTCTTAAAGCGGTACGGAGGATCGAGGCCAACCGGAAAATTAAAACAGGGGATGTCAGGCAAGGATATGTAGCATGGAATGACAAAGAAAACCCGCCTGCGCAAATGGATATGCTCGAAAACGGCTGTATCAGCAAAACCGCACTCTCTCAGGGCGAAGCGATTTTTATTAAAAATATCAAGAAAGAGACCCTTATGGAATCAGGCTCGAGGATATCGATCTATATCAAAAAAGGAACGATAACCATGAGACTCGAGGGGGTAGTATACGGGTCCGGCGGTTTACATGACCGGGTACGGGTCAAGCCGGTCCGAGCGAACAGAAGCTTGTACGGAAAAATCATTTCCCCGAGGGAGGTAGTCGTTGAAGGGCTTTAACAGGAGCGCCGAAAAATACGCATGCGGTGCGGTTATTATATTACTGCTTGCAGTTTTTCTGATCCCTGCTTCAATTGCTGCCGCCCCTGAGGTCCGGATCAAGGATATTGCTTATATTCAGGGGGTTAGGGAAAACCAGCTGGTCGGGATCGGACTCGTAACCGGATTAAACGGCAAGGGGGACAGCTCGAGGTCTCCGCTTCTCGGAAAAACCATGAGCAACCTTTTAGGGACATTCGATATCCAAATCGATCCCGAAGATATCAGGAGCAAAAACTGCGCCCTTGTAACGGTCACCGCTGACATTCCGCCATTTGTACGCCCCGGAGACCGCATTTCCGTTCAAGTGTCGAGTCTAGTGGATGCAAAAAACCTTCAGGGAGGCGTTTTGCTCCAGACCGTTCTCAAGGGAGCGAACGGAAATGTGTACGCGGTGGCCCAGGGAGTTATCCCGGTTACCGAGAAATCGGGCAACAAGACCTCTGCCGTACTGCCGGGAGGGGCGATTGTCGAGCGGGAGGTCCTTTCCGGTTTTTTTGCGGAAAACCGGGTCAATGTGGTCCTTCGGTTTCCGGATTTTGCCACTTCCTATACCGTTGCGGAAGCTATTTCCGCGGAAATAGAAAACGCGGAGGCGCAGCCGATCGATGCGTCACTCGTTCAAGTCACCATACCGGAAGAAATGAGGGGAAATCCGGTACAGTTTATATCCGCAGTAGAAAATATCAAGGTGGTTCCTTCAACGACCGGAAAAGTCGTTATCAACCCCAGGTCCGGGGTTGTGGTTATCGGTGAAAATGTTCGAATCGGCAAGGTAGCGGTCTCGTACAAGGGAGACTCTATTTCAGTAGGCGGCTTTTACGATGACGAAACCAAAGAGCAGTTTACCCTGCCCGAGTTCACCACGGTGGATGAACTAGTTGAAGTAATGCAGGCCGTAGGACTCAAGAGCGATGTAATTATTGAAATTCTTCAGGTGATCGAAAAGGCCGGAGCGCTCTTCGGCGAACTTATCATCATGTAGAGCAGGAGGAGAAGAGGATGAATGTTGCTGAAACAGGTATGCTGCAGTGGAGAAATGCCCAGACGTTGACTCAGGCGGAGAAACAGGTGCCTCGGAACGAAAAAAAAATGCGGGAAGTCTGCCATGAGTTCGAGGCGATTTTCATCAAACAGATGCTTGACGCAATGCGGAAAACCGTGCCTGAATCAGGTTTTACGGGCGGCAGTTTGACCGAGGATATTTTCGAAGATATGCTTTACGATGAATACGCAAAAGCAATGTCTCGAACCGCGAATCTCGGAATCGCAGACATGATGTACAAACAACTCATAAAAAACCATACACCTTCATCCTGAAAAGTATAAAAAAGTAGACATTTTTTCATTTTTTTCTTTTCCCCGCGTGTGCCGCGTTACATAAATCGTTACTATATAAATAATTACGGAGAAAATTATAGAAAAACTCATTTTGGCACAGAACCTGCTTATAAGAGGGCAGGAGGTGTAACATGTTGCGGAAAAAGAAAAAAACACGCTACACCGAAGATAATTTAGTAGCTTATTTCAATCAGATAAAAAGGATACCTCTCCTGAGCGCCGAAGAAGAGCGGGAGTTATCAAAATCGATCCAGACCGGGGATGATTCGGCAAAAAGAAAGCTGACCGAGGCAAATCTGCGCCTTGTCGTAAAAATAGCCCGGGGGTTTGTCACCTCCGATGTACAGCTCCTTGATTTAATTCAGGAGGGAAACATCGGCTTGATGAAGGCCGCGGAGAAGTTCGACTACAGAAAAAATGTCCGTTTCAGCACCTATGCGGCATGGTGGATCAAACAGGCGATTGTCCGCTCTCTTTCAAACAAGAAACGCGCCATAAGGCTTCCCCATAGAAAGGAAGAGGCGATCAAGCGGATACAAAAGACGTTTACCGCCTTAGCGCAAAAATATCTGCGTGCGCCTTCGATAGGAGAGGTTGCCGAGGAGTTGAGTATGAAGGAAGAGGACATTGTTTCGCTCATCAATGCATCTTCTAATGTCGTTTCCCTCGAATCGGAAACCCATGAAGACGCCGGTACCTTAATGGACCTCTGTGAAGATTACTCCTTCGATCCCGGTAAAGAGTTTATCGAAAAAAGCCTGCAGGAAGATACCCTGAAATTCCTCGAACATCTATTAGTGCGGGAAAAAGAGATTTTGATGTACCGATTTGCCTTTTACGGCAATCATAAGTATACCCTGAAGAGTATTGGAGACCGCATGGGTATCTCTCCCGAAACGGTTCGGCAGATCGAAAAACGCGCCCTGAAGAAACTGCGTGAACATGCCGATGAAGTAAAAGACTATGTGTATAGTTAGGCGGGTTTGAGCTTGACCCGCCGCAATCTTGAACGTACAGTTGAGCCGTGGCGGGAAAAAAGAAGAAAAAAACAAAATCGAAAGGCAAGAAGGCGCGTCAGAAACGAATCAATAAGATCGTTATCGTTATTGTCGTGATTGTTGTCGCAAGTTTCAGTATTACTGCGTTTCTTTGGGGGAGGAGGCATGACGAAGCCGGGCTTGAAGAAGTCTTGACCGGCGGCACCGAGACCGAAGAGAGCGGGGCGGAAGCCGAAGCAGAGACGGCCGCTTCCAAAGGGGCGGATCCGCGGCTGCCTAAGGTGAAGAAAAATCCTGCCGAGGAATTACGGCATCTCAAACGAAACATCGCCTCGTCCAAGCGTTATCGCGGAGACAAAGGCACAATTGTCATCATCATCGACGATGTGGGCTATAATCTCCATCAATTAAAACCCTTTCTCGATTTCCCCGGTCCGATTGTGTTTGCCATTCTCCCGTCCCTTCCTTATTCGGAGAAAGCCGCCGAGCTTATTCGGAAACATGGGAAAGAGTACATCATCCACCAGCCGATGGAGGCGGTAAGCCGGCAAAATCTCGGGCCCCAGGCAATTGTCTCCGGAATGAAAGCCATGGAAATCGAGAAAATTTTGGGAGAATCCATCGCTTCTCTCCCGGAGGCGGTGGGAATGAACAATCATATGGGTTCAAAAGTCACGGCGGATCCGGAACTCATGAAAACTATCACCCGGTATCTGGAAAAAAATAACCGGCTGTTTATCGACAGCTTGACCACCCCCCATTCCGCCGTAAAGAAGGCGCTCGAGGATACCGGGCTTCCATATATCCGCAGGGATGTCTTTCTCGACAATCGAGCGACAATAGGGTATTATACCGATGCCTTTTCAAAAGGCAAGGAACGGGCAAACCAGGCCGGATATGCCGTGATGATCGGACACGTGCAGTCTGAAGGATTGGCGGAAATGCTTAAAAGTTCGTACGAGTCCGCCGTTTCCGAAGGGTACACCTTTGCTCCGGTTTCCAAACTACCCTTCGTAATAGAGCGTTATGCTGATATTGGGTATTGAAACCTCCTGCGACGAATGTTCGGTCGCGGTGGTTGAAGACGGAAAAAAAATATTAAGCAATGTCATTGCTTCCCAGGTAGAAATTCACAAACCGTACTACGGGGTCGTGCCTGAAATCGCTTCCAGGGCCCATGTACAATGGATTTGGCCGGTCTTAGAAGAAGCGTTGACCGAAGCAGGAATATCGGGTACCGACCTTTCCGGTGTTGCGGTAACCAGCCGGCCCGGTCTGGTGGGTTCCCTCCTCGTGGGTGTTGCTTTCGCGAAAGGGTACGCCTATTCGCTGGGGATACCTTTTGTCGGGATCGATCATATCAAAGCCCACCTCTATGCCCCTCATCTCGAAGAGGAGATCGATTATCCCTTTGCCGGTCTTCTTGTGTCGGGGGGGCATACGATTTTGTGCACCGCCGCTGATTATGACAACTTAAAAATTTACGGTACTACCATTGACGACGCCTGCGGGGAGGCATTTGATAAGGTTGCCAAATATTATGATTTGGGTTTCCCGGGCGGGGTGGCAATCGATCGGCTTGCCCAAAAGGGAGATCCGCGGGCATTCGATTTCCCTCAGCCTTCGCTTCATAAAGGAGACCACACCTATGATGTCTCCTATTCCGGACTCAAGACCGCGGTCATCACGCAAATCGACCAATTTTGGAACAGAGAATATGAAAAAACACCGGAAAATATCGCCGCTTCATTTCAAAAAGCTGCGATCCGGATGCTCGCGGTCAGGGTAAAGCGGTTACTGGCCGATACAGGACATACCGTCCTCGTGGTAGGAGGAGGGGTGGCGGCGAATTCTCTTTTACGGAAAGAACTGTCGCAGCTGTCCGGGGTTTCGGTGATTTTCCCTTCCATGAAGCTTTGCACCGATAACGGCGCCATGATTGCCGGAATCGGGTATCATTATCTGAAAGACGGCATTACCTCGGACCTCAGCCTGAATGCCGAGGCACGAGTGCCGATTTTCAGGAAAACCTACCCATAACTTGTACCGCGCGGCATTTCCGTATCGTCGGCAAGCTCCTGCAGGTCCTCATCGGCTTCGAACAGCCTCGGCTGCCCGGGTACCGGCGTATCGATGAGCTTTTGGGCGACTTGGTCGACCTGTTTTGCAAAAGACGATTGAGGATAGCCCGCAATCGTCGGTTTCCGCTCCAGCACCGAACGCCTTACTAATTCATCATACCCGATAAACCCGATATATTCTAAACCGAGATTAAGGTTTTTATCCACGATATCACGGAGTTTCGAGCCTAAAACGATATCCTGGGATGTCCGCCCCATATTGAGAATCACACGGGGATAGAGGGAAGTGAGCTGCCGCGCCGCATATGCTCCCGATTTCGGCGAGAACTGTTCCAATGTATCGAGGAGTTTTTGAAACGAGTTATCCGTACCTTCGATTTTATCGGCGATAAATTCGTAAATCATGCCTCTCTCTTCACTCCCCGTGGGAAAACTGCGGTAGAGAAGGCGGAACAGCGCGGATTTGAGAAAAGAATAGGCATTTAATATCGCCGTGGTTTCCGGAGTGGTTACCAGAAGTCCTTTTGTAGTAACCAGAAAAAAATCCAAGGTATTATACGCGGCCCCTCCACCGAGATCGAGAAGAATGTAATCCGCGATGAGTCCTTTGAGCTGTTTGATGATTTTCTTTTTAACGAAATAGTTTAGGTTTGCAGTGCCTGGAAGGAGAGAATCGCCTGAAATGAAGTAGAGCCTGTCGACCTGGGTGGACACGATAAGGCTCTCCAGGGTGGATTCCTTTGTGTAGATATAATTTCCCACACCCGGATGACGGTTGGACATTCCTAAGCAGGTATGCAGATTGGATCCTCCTAAATCAAGATCGATAAGAAGGACGGTTTTTCCCCGTTTTGCAAGGGCAATCCCTAAATTGGCGACAAATACTGATTTCCCGACCCCGCCTTTGCCGCTTGCAACTGGAAGTATGGTGTTCATAGGTTAGAACTATAAAAGTTTACTCTTTAATATGCAATGATCGATTTGACATACAGGAACATACATACTACTATCCCTAATGAGGAAGAAGCTATGGTACTGGAATACAATCTTGACGGCGCAATCAGGAAGATACCGGATTTTCCGAAAAAAGGTATTCTGTTCTACGACATCACCGGAATTCTCATAAATCCGGAAGCGTTTCAATTCTGTGTAGACAAGATGTCTGAACTTTACGCGGATAAAAAAGTCGATGCGGTTGCCGCGATTGAAGCGAGAGGTTTCATTTTCGGCGCGGCCTTTGCGGCGTGCCGGGGCGTTCCGCTGGTTCTTGTGCGGAAAAAAGGGAAACTGCCCGGGGAAACGTATTCAAAAAAGTTTTGCCTCGAATACGGTGAGGATGAAGTAGAGATTCATACCGCGGATATACAGAAAGGCTGGAATGTCCTTGTAGTCGATGACCTCATTGCCACCGGCGGAACAATCAAGGCAACCTGTGAGATTATTGAAGATGCGGAGGCAGTCGTCTCCGGTATTTTCAGTGTAGTGGGGCTTCCATTTTTAGATTACCAATCGGTCTTAAAGGGCTATGAACTCACAACCCTCATCGATTACCAATCGGAATAAAATCGGACTTGAGGCAGAGCGGACCGGCGGCGGTCATCTCCCGGGAAGATTCAGTTGACAAATCGGCATTGTTCTAGTAGATTACTCGTGCGTAAATATTGTCCGGTTGTGTAATGGTAGCACGCAAGATTCTGGCTCTTGTTGTGGGGGTTCGAGTCCTCCCCGGACAGCTCGGTCCGTGGCCCCTTCGTCTATCGGCTAGGACAGGAGATTCTCATTCTTCAAAGAGGGGTTCGACTCCCCTAGGGGCTAAACAGACGAATTGAGCGGGTTTGTAAGTTGTTACATCAATAATTTACAAACCCCTTTCTTTTTACCGACTTTTTACCGAGGTTGACTATCCTGCGGATTTATTACACAAAAAGGAGAAATGGATTCGTATATGGCTGATGATATAAAACGGGAATCTTTTCTCGTACTCGAGGACGGGTCTGTATATTCGGGACAGCACTTCGGCGCACAGCCGCCGAAGGCGTCGGATTTAGAGGATATGGGGCCCGAGAAAGGGGACGGAGGAGACCGGAGCATCGGCGAAGTAGTATTTAATACCGGCATGACCGGCTATTATGAAATCCTTACCGATCCCTCCTATACCGGACAAATTGTAGCAATGACTTATCCGCACATCGGCAACTACGGTGTTGACCCCGAATGGTCGGAAACCTCGGAAGAAAGGGGGGTAAAACGGCCGGCCATTAAAGCCTCAGGCATGGTAGTCCGTTCACTCTATAAAGGCGTCATACCCCCCGGGCGGATGACCCTCGACGAAATTCTCAAACAACACGATACGCCTGCAATAAGCGGCGTAGACACCAGGCGGCTTACCCTGCGGCTCCGGGACGGCGGAAGTGCTTTAGGTATTATTGTCCGAAGCAGCACGGCCGCCGGGCTGTCGGCCCGGGAACTCGATGCATGCACCGCTTTTCTTTCACGATATCCGCGGATGGAGGGCAGGAGCTTAGTCCACTGTGTAGGCACGGCGGAAGAGTATGCACTGCCGGCCGAAATTTCCGCGCCTCCTGCTGAAGGGCGCAGAATCGCGGTGGTCGATTACGGCATCAAGGCAAATATTCTCAGGGAAGTCCGGCGCCGGGGTTTCTCCGCGGCGGTTTTTCCGGCGGACATTGACGATCCCTCGCGCATACTCGCGGGCGCGGCCGGGGTCCTTCTTTCCAATGGCCCGGGCGACCCCGGGGTTTTAAAAAGACAGATTTCTCTCGTGGAAAAACTTTTAGGCAAAATTCCTGTGTGCGGCATCTGTTTAGGACATCAGCTTATCGCCCTTGCCATGGGCGCGAAAACATTCAAAATGAAGTTCGGGCATCATGGATTAAACCACCCGGTTCGGGATGAACAAACGGGACGGGTATTCGTGACTTCTCAAAACCACGGGTTTTCCGTGGCGGCCGAAAGCCTGCCCGAGGGTACACATATTCGGTTTATCAACGCCAACGACCAAACAGTAGAGGGAATAGAAAACCGTAAGCTTTCAGTAATGACCGCCCAATTCCATCCGGAGGCGGCGCCGGGGCCTTTTGATAGCCACTGGATTTTCGACGAATTTTTTTCCCTGATGTCCCGCGGTGCGTGGAAGGGAGGGGCTAATGCCGGCTGACACTTCCATACGAACCATTCTTCTTATCGGATCGGGTCCGATTGTCATCGGTCAGGCATGCGAATTCGACTATTCCGGGACCCAAGCGGTCAAAGCGCTGCAGGAAGAAGGATACCGGGTCGTTTTGGTAAACCCGAATCCCGCCACCGTCATGACGACGCCCGGGATCGCGGACAGCATCTATATGGAACCTCTCCATCCGGAGTATCTGGAAGAGATTATCAAGACCGAACAGCCTGATTCTCTCCTTCCCACCATGGGCGGCCAAACGGGACTCAATACCGCTTTGCGGCTCCACCAGGAGGGAATACTCGGGAAATACGGGGTCAATGTCATCGGCGCAAGTATTGACGCGATCCGGATTGCCGAAGACAGGGGGCGGTTTAAGGAGGTAGTCCGGAGTATCGGCCTCGAGAGTCCGGAGTCGGTTTTGGCCCGAGACTTAGATACGGCAAAAAAGTTTATGGAGGAAAACGGTTTCCCCTTGATCATCCGACCCAGTTATACCCTTGGCGGGCAAGGCGGCAGTATTGCCTACATGGAGAAAGATTTCGAAATTCTCGTAGAAAAAGCATTCCTCGAGAGCCCTGTGCACGAGGCGCTTATCGAGGAATCTCTTTTAGGATGGAAAGAGTTCGAAATGGAGGTGATGCGGGACCGGGCGGACAACGCGGTTATTATCTGTTCTATCGAAAATGTCGACAGTATGGGAATTCATACCGGGGACAGCATTACCGTGGCGCCGATTCAGACCCTTTCAGACCGGGAATATCAGGAGATGCGGACCGCTTCGATTGATATCCTTCGGGCGGTAGGGGTGGACTGCGGCGGATCGAATGTTCAGTTCGCCGTGCATCCCGAGACCGGCAGGATGGTGGTGATCGAAATGAACCCCAGGGTTTCCCGCTCCTCAGCATTGGCGAGCAAAGCGACAGGATTTCCCATCGCCCGCTGTTCGGCGAAGCTCGCGGTGGGGTATACCCTCGATGAGATCACCAACGAGATCACCGGAAAGACCGTATCCTGCTTCGAGCCCGCTTTGGACTATTGCGCGGTGAAAGTTCCCCGGTTCGAACTCGAAAAATTCCCTCGGGCGTATGACGAACTGGGCACCCAAATGAAATCAATCGGGGAATCCCTCGCCCTGGGAAGGACCTTCGCGGAAGCCCTGAATAAAGCCGTCCGGGCGGCGGAATTCGGCTTTGAAGGGGTGGAGGAACTGCAAATCGGTGAGGACGTATTGGAAAACATGCTCACCAAGCTGCATCCCAGACGGATTTTCGCCGCCTACACCCTTCTCAAACGGGAAGGTGAATCGTCAATTTCAGAGATTCATCGGCGGACCAGATACGATAAATGGTTTCTCTATCAGCTCCTCGAGCTCGCGGAAGCGGAGAAGGGGCTGGAGCAGCTGCGGGACAAGGCTTCGCTTCCCGGACTCCTCCTCAATGCAAAGCAGCTCGGGATTTCCGATAAACGCCTGGAAACCCTTACCGGCTATCCGGAAGAGGAGATCTTTGCTTTAAGGAAAGCGGAAGGAATACGAAGCACCTATCACTTTGTGGATACCTGTGCGGGCGAGTTCACCGCCTCAACTCCTTATTTCTATTCTACCTACGGCGAGATAGACGAAGGAGCGAATGATCCGAGAGACGGAGTAATCATTCTTGCAAGCGGACCGAACAGAATCGGCCAGGGTCTCGAGTTCGATACCTGCTGCACCCTCGCGTCCCTGGCGTACCGGAAACGGGGAATCAGGACGGTCATCGTCAATTCCAATCCCGAGACGGTCTCAACCGACTTTAATGTATCGGACAGACTCTACATGGAGCCCCTCACGCCGGAACATGTAAGCGAGGTCATGGCTAAGGAAAAAATCGATAGAGTATTAGTCCAGCTCGGCGGCCAAACCCCCTTAAACATGGCGGGGGACTTGATTGCCCGCGGCGCGAACATCATCGGGACCTCTATCCGGAGCATCGAGGGCGCCGAAGACCGGGGGTTGTTCGCCGAACTGATACACCGGCTCGAGCTGCAGCAGCCGAAGAACAGGATGGCGAAAGACAGAATGGAGGTGATCCGTTTTGCCGAGGAAATCGGGTTTCCCGTCCTATTGCGGCCTTCTTTTGTATTAGGCGGCAGAAGCATGTTTATCGCCTTTACCAACGAGGAACTCTACGAATTCCTGGAACGGGGCATCGCCCTTTCTCCGGAACGTCCGGTCTTAGTCGACCAATTTTTAGAAGATGCCTTTGAATACGACCTCGATGCCCTCTGCGACGGAAGAAATGTCTACATTGCCGGTATCATGCAGCATATTGAAGCCGCGGGCGTACATTCCGGGGACAGCGCGTGCGTGTTTCCTCCCTTCAAATCCAAGGAATATATCCTGCGGGAGATGAAGGACGCCACCGTACGGATTGCCCTGGAAATCGGGGTGCGGGGATTTATCAACATTCAATTTGCGGAAAAGAACGGCATTCTCTACCTTCTGGAAGTAAACCCCCGGGCTTCGCGGACCGTGCCGTTTCTTTCCAAAGCCTCAGGCATTAACCTCGTCGAGGCCGCTGTAAAGGCGTGGGAAGGAGAAGACCTTGAAGCACAGGGACTTACTCGAAACGGTTTCGGAGAAGGGGCCTGCAATACCGATTGGGCGGTGAAGGAAGCGGTTTTTTCCTTCGAGCGGTTTCCGAAGGAAGACCCGCTCTTAGGACCGGAGATGAAGTCCACCGGAGAGGTAATCGGGGTGGGAAGAAGTTTCGGGGAGGCCTTTGTAAAAGCCCAGGCTTCGACCGGAAGCAGGCTCCCCGTGTCCGGAAAGGTGTTTGTCAGTGTTCACGAGATGGACAGGCAGACGATTTTGCCGGTAGTCCGGGAGCTCGAGGGTTTGGGTTTCGAAATCGCCGCCACCCGTGGCACCGCGGAATTTTTATTCAAGAATGGAATTTTTACGGAAGTTATTCAAAAAATCCAGGAGGGCCGGCCGAATATCATCGACCATCTGCGGCGGGAAAAAATCGACCTTATTATCAATACTCCTTTAGGCAGGTTTTCCCAAAAGGGCGACCACGACCTCCGTATAGAAGCGGTCAGACGGAAAGTGCCGTACACAACCACAACCTCCGCGGCCTGGGCGGCCGTCGAAGGTATTAAGCATATCCGTTCCGAAAAGGCGAAGGTGCGGAAGATTCCGCCTTGGCCCGGTTGATTTAGAACAACGGCTAACCGATAACAAAGTTGTTATAGTAATATTCCATACTGTCGACGATAGCTTCCCAGGAGGCTTCGATAACGTTTTCTGAAACGCCGACGGTGTCCCAGGACCGCTCATGGTCCGACGAAGTAATAAATACCCGCACTTTAGCTGCCGTCGCTTTTTGAGGGTTTAATACCCGGACCTTATAGTCTACAAGGCCGATCTGCTCGAGAAAAGGATGAAAGGGCAGCAGGGCGTCCCGGATCGCGTTATCCAGGGTTTCTACCGGGCCCACACCGACCGCGGCCCCCATAATGTCCTTATCTTCGGAGGAGAGAAAGATTCTCCCTACCGTTTTCGAAGGGGTCTCCCAGGTTTTAAAGGACTCCAGATGGTAGTTGTTGAGTTTGAGGAGAGGGGTATACCGGTTGATGGTTTTCCGAATTAAGAGGTCGAATGAAGCCTCCGCTGCTTCATATTCGTATCCTTCGTTTTCCTTCTGCTTTAAAAGTTCGGTAAGTTTTTTCACCTCTTCGGAATTTTTGCCGAACTCTCCGTATTTCGAAACTTTTTTTACCACCGTCGATTTGCCGGCAAGCTCCGACAGAATAATTTTCCTCTCGTTTCCCACGAGGCTTGCGTCGATGTGTTCCATCAGATGGGGCGCCTTGAAAATGACATCCGCGTGCTGCCCCGCTTTATGGCTGAAGGAAGCTTCACCGACAAAGGGCTGTCTGCGGTCGGGAATGATGTTTGCCTTTTCGGCGACAAACCGGGAGAGAGAAGTCAGATGCTGCAGCTCTGTTCCGATATTCGCCTCGTATCCCATTTTCAGGCAGAGGTTGGGCGTCAGGGCGCACAGGTTCGCGTTCCCTGCCCGTTCTCCCCAACCGTTTACCGTTCCCTGGATATGGGTCGCGCCGTTTTCCACTGCAAGGAGGGTATTGGCAACGGCGACTCCGCAGTCATTGTGGAAATGGACCCCGACGGAGGCAAGGGAATCCATGGGAAGATCGGAAAGAATTGCGCCGACCTCCGCGGGAAGGGTCCCGCCGTTGGTGTCGCAGAGGACGAGTGCGTCGGCCCCAGCTTCGCTTGCAGTCATTAAGACTTTGAGGGCGTACTCTCGGTCGTCTTTATAACCGTCGAAAAAATGTTCCAGGTCGAAAAGGACTTCACGCCCCGCTTTTTTCATATATTCCACCGAATCGAAAATCATGTCGAGATTTTCACTCTGCGTGGTCTTAATGACGTGTTTCACATGTTCCTTCCAGGTTTTTCCGACAAGCATGACAGCGGGCGTTTCCGCCTGAAGGAGGGCTTGTATGTGAGGGTCTGACTCAACATCTTGTTTAGGCCGCCTGGTAGACCCGAAAGCGACAATTTTCGAATGGTCAAACCGTTCTTTTTTTATTTGATCAAAGAATGCCGCCTCTTTTTCATTGGAAAGGGGAAAGCCTCCTTCGATATAGTCGACTTTTAACTGGTCCAACTTGTGGCTGATCTGTATTTTGTCCTCAACGGAGTAGTTTATCTCGATTCCCTGCATCCCGTCGCGAAGGGTGGTATCGTAAATTGCTATAAAGTTTTTCATGAGCTGCTCCTTTGACCGGCAAATGTTTTGTACCTGTTGAGGGCGTTGACGTAGGCGCGTGCGCTTGCCTCGATAATGTCTGTGGAGGACCCTCGGCCGGTGGATTTAAAGCCTTCTATTTCGAGGGTGATCGATACTTCGCCCAGTGCCTGCTTTCCCGGGGTAATCGCGTGGACGATGTATTCATCAAGGACGGTGTTGATTCCAGTAACCCGGTCAATGGCTCTAAAAACCGCGTCCACCGGCCCGTCGCCGGTCGCTGCTTCCTCGACCGTCTTCTCTTCCATTGCAATCCGTACCGTAGCAGTAGGGACCGCCATGTTGCCGGATAAAATGTTAAAATATTCGAGGGTAAAGGTAGCCGATTGTTTCCCCAGTTCTTCACTCACAATGGTGTATAGATCTTCGTCATACACTTCTTTTTTCCGGTCCGAAAGTTCTAAAAAACGGTTGTAGAGGGATTCGATTTCCTTTTTGGTAAGGGAAAACCCCAATTCTTCCAGCCGCCTGGTAAATCCATGTTTGCCCGAATGGCGGCCGAGGACGATGGAACTCTTGTCTTTACCGACCGATTCAGGAGTCATGATTTCATAGGTTTCCCGGTGTTTGAGCATCCCGTCTTGATGAATACCGGCCTCGTGTGCAAAGGCGTTTTCCCCCACGATCGGTTTGTTTCTCGGGATGGGATATCCGATGATGTTTGCAAGGAGTCTGGAGGTGTGATAGAGCTGGTTTGTTTGAATGTCCGTTGAAAACGGAAGAGCATCTTTTCTTACCTTCAGCGCCATCACCAATTCTTCGAGGGCGGCGTTGCCCGCCCGTTCGCCGATTCCGTTTATCGTAACTTCTACCTGGCGGGCCCCCTTTTTAATCGCCGTGATACTGTTTGCCACGGCCAGTCCTAAATCATTGTGGCAGTGCACCGATATAATCGCCTTGTCGACGTTCGGCACGCGGTTCATAATCATGGCAATAAGATTTCCGAACTCCTCAGGTACCGTGTAGCCGACGGTATCCGGAATGTTTATCACCGCGGCTCCGGCGCCGATCGCCGTTTCTATAATCCTGCAGAGGAAATCCGGTTCGCTTCTTGTGCCGTCTTCAGGAGAAAATTCCACTTCCGGTACGAGCTTCCGCGCCAGTCCGACCCCCTGCCGGGTCATTTCAAGGACTTCATCCGGTTTTTTATTGAGCTTGTATTTCATATGAATAGGGGAAGTGGCGATAAAAGTATGGACCCGCGGATGAGCTGCCCCCCGTACCGCCTCAGCGGCCATCTCGATATCTCCGGAAACACACCGGGCGAGGGAAGCCACGGTACTGTTTTTGATCGTATCGGCAATCAGCCGGCACGCTTCCATTTGATGGGGTGAAGAAACGGGAAAACCCGCTTCGATCACGTTGACGCCGAGCCGTTCTAACTGCAGGGCGATTTCATTTTTCTGTTCAATGCTCATAGAGGCGCCGGGGGATTGCTCTCCGTCGCGCAGTGTTGTATCAAAAATGTATACTTTTTCCATCGCTTTATCCTTTTTTCCCTTGTTCCATTGCTACCAGTCCGCTTCGAGCAAGTTCGAGAATTTCATAATCCTTAAAAAGAGCAAGAAGATCGTCGATTCTCTCCGGCGGACCGGTAATTTCGATCACCATCGAGTCTGAGCCTACATCCGTTACCTTTGCCTGAAAAACGTCGACTACCTGGAATATCTCGCCCCGTTCTCCCGGCCTGGCGGATATTTTGATGAGGGCGAGTTCCCGGTCGATGGTCGGCTGCTCCGTCAAATCGACGACTTCGATGATATCGATCAATTTATCAAGCTGTTTTTTAATTTGGTCGACGATCTGTTCGTCCCCCTTGCACACAAGGGTAATCCTGGTAATCGAGGGGTCCGTGGTAATTCCCGAGGTAAAGCTCTCGAGATTGTACCCCCGGCCGGAAAAGAGGCCGGAGATTCTTGAAAGAACACCTTGGTGATTTTCTACAAGCAGTGAAATCGTGTAGGTCATGACAAGTCCTCCCCTAAAATCATTTCATTGATCCCCGCCCCCGGCGGAACCATGGGATATACATTGGCCTCGGCCTCGATCAGAAAATCGATCACGATCGGCCGGTCCGTAATTTCCTTCGCCTTTTTAAGGGCCGGTATAATTTCTTCCTGTTCCGTCACTCGAAGTCCTTCAGCGCCGTACGCCTGGGCGAGTTTCACAAAATCAGGCGTATAGACGAGGGCTTTTCCGTCGATTTCGCTTATTTGGGGGCACGCGCGGTCAGGGTTTAAGCAGGTTGAAGAATACCGCCGCTGGTAAAACATCTCCTGCCACTGTCTTACCATTCCGAGGTAGCCGTTGTTGAGGATGACGATAACCACCGGAAGCCCTTCGATGACCGCGGTTGCCATCTCCTGTATGTTCATCTGAATAGATCCGTCGCCGGCTATATCGATTGCCCGTTTGTCCATGTTTCCGATTTGGGCCCCGATTGCCGCGGGAAATCCGTACCCCATGGTGCCTAAGCCCCCGGAGGTAATCCATGTCCGGGCTTTCCGGAACTTGTAGTACAGGGCGCTCCACATCTGATTTTGCCCCACTTCCGTGGTAATGATGGCGTCAGGGAACACATCACCTACTGCGTCGATGATCATTCCGGGAGAGAGGCGTTTTCCCTTTGTCCGCAAAACGAGTGGATGCTCTTTTTTCCATTTTACAACGGTTTCTCTCCACGGTTCGATATCCTGTTTTTCGAGCATTGGATAGAGCAGTTCCAATACTTCGGTTGCATCCCCTAAAATGGGTATTTCAACCGGCACATTTCTGGCAATCGCCGTAGGATCGATGTCGACGTGTACAATTTTCGCGTTGGGAGCGAACTTTGCAAGATCTCCTGTTGCCCGGTCATCGAAGCGCACGCCGATGCTGAAGAGAATATCACAATCGGTAACCGCCATATTAGCGGCATAGGTGCCGTGCATGCCGAGCATTCCAAGATAGAGAGGATGATCGAAGGGCATGATCCCGATGCCCATGAGGGAAGAGACCACCGGGATTTCGGTAAGGTCTATAATCTTATTAAATACTTCCTGGCTTTCGGAAATATGCAGCCCGCCTCCGATAAAAAACAGAGGTTTCCGCGCTTTCTGCAGCGCTTTCGCCGCGCTCTTCAAACTCTCTTTATCTACCTGCGGCCTGGGATTATAGCCCCGAATGAGCGGTTTGTCCGGATACTCATCCTCCATTTCCTCCTTGGAAATATCGCCCGGCACATCAATAACAACCGGTCCAGGCCGTCCGCTGGACGCAATATAAAAGGCATTTTTGATAATCTGACCGAGTTCTGACCGTTCGGTAACGAGATAATTATGTTTCGTTACCGGCCGGGTGATGCCGCAGGTGTCCGCCTCCTGAAAGGCGTCGTTTCCGATCATATTCCGCGGTACCTGGCCGGAAATGCATACAATGGGTACGCTGTCAAAGTTAGCGGTCCCGAGTCCGGTTACCGTATTAGTCGCCCCCGGGCCGCTGGTAACAATGCAGACACCGGTTTTCCCTGTCGACCTGGCATAGCCGTCGGCCGCGTGAACCGCCGCCTGCTCATGCCGTGTCAGGACCACATGGATGGAAGGCTCCGAATAGAGGGCGTCGAATATCGGGATGACTTGTCCGCCGGGATAGGCAAAAATGGTCTCGACCCCTTCAGCTTTGAATGCTTGTACAATGAGTTCGGCTCCGCGTTTTTTCACATCTTTCCTCCCTAATAAAAACTAAAAAAAAA
>CAYWIK010000023.1:17689-29281 GCA_964458315.1 uncultured Spirochaetales bacterium
AAAAACTAAAAAAAAAGCCGTTCTCCGGCAGGAAGAACGGCCACTTTTATCGAAGCTTTGCACGCTTCCCCGCCCGGCATTAAGTGTATCCGAGAATGAGAATAATTAGGTCTACAAGATTGTTGGCGGTGTGTCGTGCTAAAAACATAACAATTCTATATATAATTTATCGGGCCGGGAATGTCAAGCACATTTATTGACCACAACCCAAGGTTTGTCTAGAATGGGTACAATGAATGAGGGATCAATCTTCGACAGACTTGTAGCGGAACTTTCGACCAAAGAGCGAAAAGAGCTTCTCGATAAGTGTAAACGGTTTTACACGTTGGCGAATGAACCGCTCTATTTTAACCGCGAGGAAGATCAAACCGTTGACGTAGCGAGGGAATATACCGATACGGGCATACTTGCCCGTCTTATTGTTTTTTTTATTTCTCTTTTTACCCGCAGGGAACGGCTGGAGGTGATGGAGGAGCGGCTTTTAAAGCAGCTGGTCCGGAGAATGGAACGGGAGTATCCGGGACTTATACAAGGTTCGGAACATCTGGCCTTAGATCAATTGAAGCGCGAAATAGAATCTCTGCAGGATGCGGCCTCAGTTTTTCGAAACCCCCTGGAAACAGCTTTAGAAAGCGGCCGGAGTGAGTTTACCGCCTTTCTTGCAGGACTCGAGTACGAGATCGTACAAGAAAAACTTATCGAAGCTACGGACCCGGAGAGCCGGCGTGAAGAGTTTGCTGATTTAGAGGAGCGTGAAATAAAAGAAAAACTCGAATTTGAAATGGAAAATCTTTTTTTGGGGTTTACCGACAGCGAAAGGGAAAGGATCTCCCAAAACTTGAGAAGTCTGCTTTTGCTGAAACGGTTTGCGCAATTTCCCTTTCAGTCCATTATTGATAAATTTGACGAAGCCGGTCCGCCCGGGTGTCCTTTGGACAAGCTTGACGCTCTTCTCGAGAGGCTGTTAGGGATTTTGCGGGGACTTCGCGTTCCCCCTGAGACCGGCGCTATGCAGGCCCTTTTTGTCTTTCTCTATCAAAAAGAATTGGAAGACAAGGAATTCGATATGGAAGCAAAGCTGAAAAACCAAATGAAACGGGTGGAAAATGCTCTGGGGACCTTACGGAACTTTAACGCGTCGGTCCCTCTTCTCGATATTCTTAAATATATAAAAATGAATATCAATTTCAATCCCGAAGAGTTTGCGGACGAAGATGACTGGTTTGTGCAATTGAAAACATTTTGGTGGGGACGGCTTGAAAGGAATTTTAATCGTTTTTCGGCGGAGAGAAAAAAAACGCAGTTTTTAGAGGGAGCCGTCCGATTTTTAGAGGTAAATCGATTTCCGTTTCTCGAGCATTATCGAAAGGAATCGGTTTCCCGCCATATGCAGGTAAAGCACCAATACAGACTTGGATTTATCAATACCTATGTTGATAATTTCATTCAAAAAAAATATAAACGGCAGCTGCAGATTATTTTTATCGACGGTGAGTTTTATAAAGACCAGAACCGAAAAGATTTTAACGATGCATACAATATGCTTACCCGCATTCCGGAGAGGATCGAGAAAATAGAACAAGATCTTTCGATAGAGGGAATGGTTGGAAGGCTGATCATGCAAACCGAGAATGAACCTATTACTAACGCCCTGAAACGCAAAAAAATCGAGAATATAATGCAGCGGATCGAGCCGGAGGCGTATCAGATTGTGAAGTGCGGATTCGACAACTTAGAACTTCTTAAAAATGTAATTAACGGTATCCTGCACGGGGAGGTCGGCGGAAGGTTCGACACCTTGGCGAACCTAAGTTATATCGGCGGGAAAGACGGTAATACGTTTAAGGCGGAATTGAACCAATTAATTTCCCATATTGCGGAAGCGCGGGAGCATTTAGACCGCCTCGCAATGATCGAGTGAAGGATGATTCAGTTCATTACTCTTGACGCCCCTCTGTCAGGAGACGCTGCATGCCTTTACTCCGGCTCCGGGCTTACGATTCTCATGTCTCTTCGCGGCGCCGGGACCATGGGCGCTTCCTATCAAACTTCTCATCCGAATCGTCTGCGTTTTTTTAAAAACCACAATGTGCCGGCGGATAGGGTTGTCGGGTTAAAGCAGATTCACTCAAAACGGGTATGGACTGCGGAAGAAGCAAAAGACCCGGCAGCCCGGAACGCTCTTCTCTCCAATTCGGCCGGCGTTTCGGCGTTTCCTCCCGAAGGAGACGGGCTTGTGGCCGCAGGTGAGGAGTCTGTTCTCTCCGTTACCGTGGCGGACTGCCTGCCGGTTTTTCTTTATCATTTTTCAGGTTCTCCCTACGGGGTGGTCCACTCCGGCTGGAAAGGGACCGGGATCGCTGCGGAAGCGGTCCGGCGGATGAGGACCCTGTATGGGGCAGCGCCGGAAGAACTGCGGGCGGTGGTCGGACCGGGTATCGGACCCTGCTGCTACGCTGTGAATAAAGAGCGGGCCGATTTTTTCAAAAAATCCTGGGGGGAGGAGACGGTCTCGAAGCGGGAACGGTGGTATATCGACCTCAAAAAGGCGAACTGCGTCATTTTAGAGGAAAGCGGCGTAAACGACATTACCGTTTTCGATTCCTGCACCTGCTGCCATACCGGCTTCGGCAGCTACAGACGAGAAGGAAGTACCGGATTTACCCGTATGATTGCCTTAATCGGGCATTTATTGTAGTCTTTCCTCCCTGGAGGAACGGTGAAACATATTCGAGAACAAGTAAAGGAACAAACAGCTGACGCGTTAAACAGGCTGCTCCAAAAAAAAGCGCCGGATGCCGGTTTAATAACCGCCGAACAGCTGGTTCTCGAAACGCCTCCCGACCCGGAGCTGGGGGATATCGGCATTCCCATGTTTCCATTTGCCCGGTTTTTAAAAACCGCCCCAGGGGAAATCTCAAAAATGCTCTGCGCGGAGCTGGAACAATCGCCGTCCGCGGAGGACTACGCATTCGAAGCTGCCGGCCCCTATGTCAATGTCAGGCTCAAACATGAAAACTTTTCCGAAGCCATAATAGAGAAGGTTTTTTCTCGAGGAGATTCCTACGGAGCGAACGACTCTTCGAAAGGGGCGCGCATGGTCATCGAGTTCTCCTGTCCGAATACCAACAAACCTCTCCACCTCGGGCATTTACGAAACGACGCGATCGGGGAAACCCTTTCCCGCATCGCCGAGTTGTCCGGCGCGGAGGTGAAGAAGGTAAACCTCATAAACGACCGGGGCGTTCATATATGTAAATCAATGCTGGCGTATAAACGGTTCGGCAGCGGCGCCACCCCGGAGAGTGAAGGAATCAAGAGCGATCATTTCGTGGGTAATTTTTACGTCGCCTTCAACAAATGGGCGGCCGAAGACCCTTCGGCGGAAGAGGCGGCCCGGGAGATGCTTCGGGCTTGGGAGCGCGGCGATGCGGAAACCGTAGCGCTTTGGAACAAAATGAACCGCTGGGCGATCGAAGGAATCGAAGAAACATACCGGAAAACCGGTATCTCCTTCGATACATTCTATTTCGAGAGTAAAACCTATACCCTGGGTAAGAATGAGGTCTTGAAGGGCCTGGAAAAGGGGATTTTTACCAAAGATGAATCAGGCACGGTCTGGGCGGACCTCACCGAAGCGGACCTCGGAAAAAAGGTGCTCCTGCGGGGCGACGGGACCTCCCTCTACGTGACCCAGGACATCGGCACCGCGATCCAGCGCCACCATGACTGGGTGTTTGACACAATGGTGTATGTAGTCGGGTCCGAACAGCAGTACCATTTTCAGGTGCTTTTCGAAATCCTCAAAATGCTCGGCTACCGGTGGGCGGAGAATCTGTGCCACCTTTCGTACGGGATGGTCAATTTGACGGAAGGAAAAATGAAGTCGAGGGAAGGAACGGTGGTGGATGCCGACGATCTCTTAGAAGAGCTTTCAGCTCTGGCTTTAGAGGAAATCCGGCAGAAGGGAAGGGAGGAAGAAATAGAGACTCCTGAAAAAACGGCGGACAATATCGCCTTAGGCGCTCTTCATTTCTATCTTCTCCAAACCACGCCGTCAAAAGATATGATTTTTCATCCCAAAAACTCGATTTCTTTTAACGGCAGCACCGGACCGTATCTCCAGTATACCTGCGCCAGAATATCCACCATGCTCGGCAAGTATCGGGAACGGGAAGAGAAATACCGCGGCGGGACCTTTGCCAAGGAACTTTTGAACGTTCCCGAGGAGTGGGAAATTGTAAAGCTTTTAGGGTTGTTTCCGGAAACAGTGGGAAAAGCGTGTACGGAGATGAACCCGAGCATCATTACGGCATATCTTTATGACCTTGCAAAGCTATTCAGTCAATACTATCATGATAACCCGGTGCTTCATAACGAAGATCCGAATTTAGTAGTCACGCGGATTACTTTAGCCCGGGCGGTGCTGCAGGTGATGAAAAACGGGATGTATCTCATCAATGTACCCTTTCTATCTAGCATGTAGCATACATTTCTGTAAGCTCTTTATGTAAAAAAGTACAATATTGTAGGAAATAGCGGCGTTCAGGCCGGTTAAGACTGCGGGTAAGGGCCCTAAAAAGTTGTATGATAACGATTTATTGTACATGGCGGGAATCCCGTGCCTGCTTGGTATGTAAATTGCATTACTATAGTTTCACTTTTATGGAAGGAATGTATGCATAAATCGAAAGGCTTATACAACCCGCTGCAGGAACACGACTCCTGCGGCGTAGGGTTCGTGGTACGGATCGACGGAACAAAAAACCATGAAATTGTCCGACAGGGAATACAGGTTCTCTGTAATCTCGAGCACCGAGGCGCCATCGGCGGAGATGGAAAAACCGGGGACGGAGCGGGGATGCTCGTTCAGCTTCCGCACAAATTTTTTTCCGAACAGACCGGTTTCGATCTGCCGGAACCGGGCGCCTACGGGGTGGGGATGTTTTTTCTGCCGAGGGATGCCGCGAAGGCCGAAAAAGGGGCCGAACTTATCGAAGGGACCGCAAAGAGAGAGGGGTGCGCCGTTGCGGGGTGGCGGGACGTGCCGGTAGACCCGGAGAGTCTCGGAGAGATGGCGAAACAAAACATGCCTCGCATCCGGCAGGTGTTTATTACCGCGGGGGAATTCACCGGAGACGTCCTCGAACGGAAGCTTTATGTCCTCAGAAAACAGATCGAACGGGAGGCCGCGGATTTCGGTTTTCAGCTCGAGGAGTTCTCCTGCCCCTCTCTGTCGTGCAAAATTATCGTGTATAAGGGAATGTTTGTGGCACGGCAGTTTGAAAACTTCTACCCCGATCTAACCCGGCCCTCCTTTGAAAGCGCATTTGCCATGGTCCACCAGCGGTACAGTACCAATACCTTTCCATCCTGGCCTTTAGCGCAGCCTTTTCGCAGAATCGCCCATAACGGGGAAATCAATACCGTCCGCCGAAACATAAACAATATGACCGCCCGGGAATCCAACATTTCTTCGCCCTATTTTGGAGACGAAATCGAGAAACTCCTTCCCATCGTCAATCCCAATTTGAGCGACTCCGCGGTATTCGACAATGTATTCGAACTGCTCTCCTTAGGCGGGCGCTCTATCGAGCATTCGATGATGATGATGGTTCCGGAAGCCTTCGGCACCAAGTTTCACATCAGCCAGGACAAACGTGCTTTTTTTGAATATCACGCCGCGATCATGGAACCGTGGGACGGCCCGGCCGCGATTTCTTTTACCGACGGAACCAAAATCGGCGCCGTAATCGACCGGAACGGGCTTCGTCCCTGCCGATATGTCGTTACGAAGAGCGGAACCATGGTACTCGCGTCGGAGGTCGGGGTATTGGATATCGACCCCGGGGATGTGCGGGAGAAGGGGCGGCTCGGCCCGGGACGGATGCTTTTGGTGGATACCGTCCAGGGGAGGGTCATCAAAGACAACGAGATAAAATCACGGATTTCGAGGCAGCGGCCGTACCGCCGCTGGCTCGAAGAGAACAGGATCGAGCTTAAAGGGCTGTTTCAGGTCCCCGGCCCGGTAGGAGTTGATGAGGAAAAACTCACTGCCCGGCAGAGGGCTTTCGGTTACACCATGGAAGATTTCAAAACCATCATTACGCCGATGGTGAACACTTCTCAGGAACCGTTAGGGTCCATGGGAAACGACAGCGCCCCTGCGGTTCTGTCGGACCGGCCGGTGCTGCTGTATGATTACTTCCGTCAGCTTTTTGCCCAGGTAACCAATCCGCCTATCGATCCCTATCGGGAGAGTCTCGTGATGTCTCTCATGAGCTTTATCGGCAGGGAGCGCAACCTCTTAGACGAGACACCGGAACACTGCAGGCAGCTCAAGCTTGCCCATCCGGTACTCACGAACGATGACATGAGCAGGCTCAAGGGAACGCAGATCGACGGTTTCAGCGTCTGTACCGTGCCGATGCTGATCGACCTCTCCGGATCGCTGGAACAGGCCCTGGAAAAGCTCTGTTTTCTTGTAGAAGAACGGGTGAACGAGGGCTACTCCCTCATCATTTTAAGCGACCGGGAGATGGATGAAAAAAAGGCGGCGGTTCCCGCCCTCCTCGCAACCGGGGCGGTGCACCATCATCTTGTACGCCGGGGGAAACGCCATCTGTCCGCGGTCATTCTCGAAACCGGGGAGGCGCGGGAAGTACACCATTTTGCGACCCTCATCGGTTACGGCGCCAGCGGAATCAACCCGTATGTGGTGTTCGAAACTATCGTCCAGCTGCAGGAACGGGGGTATATTCCCGGGGAAATGACCCTTCAGACCGCAATCGAGCACTATATTACCGCGGTAAAGAAGGGTCTGTTAAAAGTAATGTCTAAAATGGGGGTCTCAACCCTCAGAAGTTACCGGGGCTCTCAAATATACGAAGCCGTCGGTTTAGACGACCGGGTCATCGCCCGCTGTTTCACGGGCACCGCTTCGGTCATAAAAGGAGCGGGTCTCGAGGATATCGAAGCGGACACGCTGAAACGGCACAGGACCGCATTCGGCGAAGAACATCAAAAGGATGAGTTCGTCCCCTCGGGCGGCAGATACCAGTTCAGGCTCAACGCGGAGAAGCATCTCTTTACCCCCCAAGCGGTAACTCTTCTCCAAAAAGCGGTCAGGTCGGGGGATTACGGGATATTCAAGCAGTATTCCGGAGAAGTGTGGAATACCGGAAAAAATCTCTGCACCCTTCGGGGCCTTTTCAATTTCAAGGAGAGGGAGCCGGCGCCTCTGGAAGAGGTAGAAAAGGAGGAATCGATCCTCACGCGGTTCGTATCTTCCGCCATGTCCTTCGGTTCCATCAGCCGGGAAGCCCATGAAACAATTGCCCTGGCAATGAACCGGATAGGAGGAATGAGCAACTCCGGGGAAGGAGGGGAGGACGAGGAGCGCTTCCGTCCGCGCGAAAACGGCGATAATGCGAACAGCATGGTCAAGCAGGTGGCTTCGGCCAGGTTCGGCGTGACCAGCGCCTATCTTGCCAGCGCAAAGGAGCTTCAAATCAAGATGGCCCAGGGTGCCAAACCCGGGGAAGGAGGCCAGCTTCCGGGCCATAAGGTAAATGAAATAATCGCTCAGGTACGGAACGCGACTCCCGGGGTCGGGCTCATTTCACCGCCGCCCCATCACGATATTTATTCCATCGAAGATTTGGCCCAGTTGGTCTTTGACCTCAAGAACGCGAACCCGGACGCCAGGGTTTCAGTCAAGCTGGTGTCCGAATCCGGCGTCGGGACTATTGCGGCGGGAGTGGCCAAGGGGAAAGCGGATATGGTTCTCATCAGCGGCTCCGACGGAGGGACCGGCTCTTCACCTCTCTCCTCGATCAAATATGCCGGAAGCTACTGGGAAATCGGCCTCGCCGAGACCCAGCAGGTCTTAGTGGGGAGCAAGCTTCGGGACCGGATCAGGGTACAGGTGGACGGACAGATAAAAACCGGCAGGGATGTCGTTATCGGCGCCATGCTCGGCGCCGAAGAGTTCGGATTCGGCACCACGACCCTCGTTGCCTTAGGCTGCGTCATGATGAGAAAGTGTCATCTGAATACCTGCCCGGTCGGGGTCGCAACCCAGGACCCCGAACTGCGAAAACGTTTTCGAGGGAAACCGGAACATCTAATCAATTTCATGGTTTTCGTTGCCAGGGAAGTGCGGGAAATCATGGCCGGTTTAGGAATCCGGAAGTTCGATGACCTGGTCGGAAGGATCGATCTTCTGGACACGGAACCGGCGCTTGCCCACTATAAGGCAAAGGGGATCGATTTCAGCCTCATTTTAGCAAAACCCGAAGTACCTGCGGGATCGAGTATCCGGTGTACCGGAAAACAGGAGCTTGACAGGAGCTGCATCATCGACGATAAGCTTATCAAAGAGGCGGGGCCGGCAATTTCTCGAGGGCAAGGGGTGGAAATTTCCCTGGACATTCGAAACTGCAACCGGGCGGTAGGCGCCGCGTTGAGTTTTGAAGTCTCGAAACGCCATGGTTCCGCCGGCCTGCCGGAAGATTCGATAAAGGTCCGTTTTAACGGCAGTGCGGGGCAGAGTTTCGGCGCTTTTCTCGCCCGGGGGATCACCTTCCGCCTGGAAGGGGATGCAAACGACTATTTTGGGAAGGGGCTTTCCGGCGGAAAACTGATTGTATATCCCCCGAAAGGCTCAACATTCATTGCCCAGCGGAATATTATTACGGGTAATGTAAATCTCTTCGGTGCGACCGGCGGCGAGGCGTATATAAACGGCATGGCGGGCGAGCGGTTCTGTGTGCGGAACAGCGGCGCAGTCGCTGTGGTGGAAGGTGTCGGGGACCACGGGTGCGAGTATATGACCGGAGGGCGGGTGATCATTCTTGGTAATACCGGAGTGAACTTTGCGGCGGGAATGAGCGGCGGAATCGCCTATGTTCTCGACGAGACACAGCTGTTCGACACTCGTTGTAATCTGGAGATGGTCGATATCGAACCGCTGATCGCGGAGGAAGACAAAGAGTTCTTGAAGACATACATTATAAATCATCACCGGTATACCGGAAGCAGGCTTGCCAAACAGATCCTTGACCGGTGGGATGAATACCTTCCCGGTTTTGTAAAAGTGATGCCCCTCGATTACAAACTCGCGATGCAGCGGCTTCAAGAGCGGGTATGGCAGGAGTCTGAAGTCGTGGAAGTGACCGAGGAGGTGTTTTCATAATGGGTAAACCGACCGGCTTTCTCGAATATAAACGGTTGACCGCGCCTGCGAGGTCCGTCGAGGAACGGGTCCGTGACTACCGAGAGGTCTGCGGCCTGCTGCCTTTAGAGGAACTGAAAAAACAAGCGGCCCGGTGCATGGACTGCGGCATTCCCTTCTGCCATTCCTTAGGCTGCCCGGTGTCGAATCTCATCCCGGAATGGAACGATTCGGTTTACCGGGGCAGGTTCGACGAAGCGGCGGTCAGGCTGTTGGAAACCAATAATTTTCCCGAGATCACCGGCCGGGTATGCCCCGCGCCGTGCGAAGCGGCCTGCACCTTGGCGATAAACGACAGCCCCGTAAGCATCAAGCTCATCGAACTCGCTATCATCGAACGAGCCTTTGACCGCGGTCTTATCGTACCGCGTCCTCCGCGCGGACGGACAAACCGTCGGGTCGCGGTAATCGGTTCCGGCCCCGCCGGGCTTGTCGCCGCTCAGCAGCTGAGGCGTAAGGGGCACCGGGTCACCATTTTCGAGCGGGACGACAAGCCCGGCGGCATCCTGCGGTACGGTATACCGGATTTCAAGCTGGAAAAGTGGGTCCTTGACAGGAGACTCGAGCAGCTTATCGCCGAGGGAGTAGAGTTCGAGATCGGGGTCGATGCCGGAGAAGATATCTCCGCGTCCTATCTACGGAAAAAATTCGACGCCGTTATTATTGCAGCGGGTTCGGGGACCCCGAGGGACCTGAACGTCCAGGGCAGGGGATATGAAGGAATCCATTTTGCCATGGATTTTTTAACCCGCTCGAATAAGTTTATCGAAGGTACCCTTTCCGGGGACAAGCTCATCAGCGGGAAGAACAAGCGCGTACTGGTTATAGGCGGCGGGGATACCGGCTCCGACTGCGTAGGGACCGCCGTGCGGCAGGGGGCGAAATCGATCCATCAGTTCGAAATTTTGCCGAAACCGCCGGAGTGGAACCAACCGTACAATCCTGAATGGCCTGAATGGCCGAATATTTTAAGGACTTCTTCCTCCCAAGAAGAGGGAGGCGAAAGACGCTGGGCGGTGGAAACTGTCCGGTTTTCAGGCCGGGGCATCCATGTGGAGGAAGGACACTTTCGGGAAGTGCGGTGGGAAAAGGCAAAACCTGGAAAGCGGCCGAAAATTTCCCCGATACCGGAAACCGACTTCTCCCTTCCTCTTGATCTCGTTATTCTCGCTGCGGGATTTGTTCATGTGGAGCAGGGAAAACTTATTTCAGATCTAAAACTCGAGCTGGACCATCGGGGAAATATCAAAATCGGCGATGATTTCTCCACCTCCCTTCCCGGGGTTTTCGCAGCGGGAGACGCGGCAACCGGGGCCTCTCTCGTGGTCCGGGCGATGAACCACGGCCGCGGGGCTTCGGAAGCCGCCGACCGCTACCTGCGTACTTGACCCCGGACATATGAATATGATACAAAATAGGCTGCAATACAGAAAGGGAAAGAGGTAAAGAAAATGTACGCGTTGGTAGACATAAAAGGCAAACAATACAAGGCTGAAAAAGGCGCGACCCTGCAGGTGGATAAGCTCGACCGGGAAAAGGGAGAGTCCGTCGAATTCGATTCGGTCCTCATGGTCGGAGGCACTGAAAAGGTCAAGGTCGGAAATCCATATGTAAAAGGCGTGAAGATACAGGCTGTTTTAGAAGACCAGATAAAAGATAAGAAAATTGTGGTGTACAAATATAAACGGAGAAAGGGATACCACAAAAAGCAGGGACACAGACAGCAGTATTCGATCATCAGGGTTGAGGATATCGTCGGGGTATAAGCCCGTTGATTCGCGTGCGTATTGAAACGGAGAGGGGAATTCTGCGGCGTCTCGAGGTGACCGGCCACGACAAGCAGAAAGGCCGCGGAGCAAGCCTGGTATGCGCGGTTGTCACCGCATTCGCGCGGACCGCGGGCAGGGTAATCGAAAGAGAAAAGGGAATTCGGTGGCGGGGAGAAGCCCCCGGACCCGGGAAGTTGTATCTCGAGATCGATACCCCTCCCGAAGAAAAAACCGAGTGGCTTAAAGGGTACACCCGGTTTTTGATTACGGGGATAAATGATTTAAAGCGGGAGTTCCCGTCGAAATTAGAAGTACAATATACAGGAGAACAGGATGGCACATAAGAAAGGCGGAGGAAGTTCTAAAAACGGAAGAGATTCCCATGCGCAGCGTCTTGGTATTAAATGTTTCGGAGGACAGACAGTCGGCGCGGGCGAAATCATTATTCGCCAGCGGGGCACGAAATTTCACCCCGGCCAAAACGTCGGCATGGGGAAGGACAATACACTTTTCGCGAAAAAGTCCGGAACCGTCGAATTTATCACCAAGCGAAACAGAAAATACATCAACATCGGAGAATAAATACCA
>CAYWIK010000024.1:0-12189 GCA_964458315.1 uncultured Spirochaetales bacterium
GATGGTATATTTGAGCCACTTTTTCATTACTCCTCCTGCATATTTCTACATAGTAGTGTAGTGCCCTCGAGGGAGTGTTAACTATTGGATATACGCGTCGTATACTCTGACCGTTCCCCAGTTGCCGCTGTTCCTGTCCACAAAGATATTGTGCTTTTCCGAACTCTGGTAATCGTCGTGATGTTTTTTACTTTCGAAAATAATATGCAGACTTACATGGAAATCACGCATGTTTACCGCCCGGGAATGTTCTTCGACCATCCGGCCGAGATGGAAGGAGAGAATGCCGGGCTGTTCTTTCAAATAGGTGCGGCATTCCCCGATAAAATTTTCTATTGCGCTTTCGGACGAATCTTCCAGTTCAAAAAAAACGGAGTGAAATAAATTACTTTTCTTCATGATTTAGTAACTATATAGTTTTTTAGCCGGCCCGTCAAATCTACATATTTATAAAATCCTTTTTCACAATCACATACACCGGCAGTTTTTCAGGATCGAGCCCTGTGGGAAGGCCGCCGACATCTATTTTTTCCGGGTTCTGAATTATAAACACCGCATGCTCTATAATATTGCCGGGGCGCCCGGTGGTGTAAGAATTCTCGAGAGCAGCTCGCTCTACAGCCTGCTTCCATAAGCTGTTGTTCACAATATAACGGTAGACCGGCCCCTTCCATGGATCGGCAATCGAATCAACGACTCCTACGACATGCCGGACGTATGGATGTTCTTTCATCCTCTGCATAAAGTAGTCATTTGTAAGTCCGATTCCCTCCGGCAGGACAAAGGTATCGACTGCATATGCGTCTTTGCCGATACAAATTTCGGCTTTATCATACCATCCGTCGATCTGTTCTCTGATGAATCCGTCGATATCAGACCCGTAGGAAGTAAGCGGTTTATGCTCCAACGAGTGGTTTGCAAGATATGCATGGTCCAGTATCCACCGGAGGGTCTCGGCCGCGTTGCCGCTGCCGCTGAAAACCGGCCGGCCGTAATATACAAACGGAACGGAAAAAGTGACGGGGATTCTGCCGTTTAAGTCCCTGCCGAAATAATCTTCTATCATGTCTGCGAAATCCCCCCACCCTTGGTCCAGGTCGTCGACGATGATGCTGCAGGGATGAAATCCGGGAGGAACGCCGGAAAAATCAGCATCGTAAACGGCAGTGTGACCGAGGGGGTAAAAATTGTTTGCCTTAAGGGCGTTCAGGAATCGCTTAAAATTATCCGGCGTGATCCCGTAGGGGTCGCGAGCGTTTGAGTTCATCCGGTGAAACATGAAAAACGGTACCTTTCCCTCCCGCCGATAGCTGTATACGGAGATGTATGTTTCCCCCTGCGTACGGACCGGTTTCAATCGGTATTTTTCAATTCCGAGTTCCTTCATTACATCGTGAATTGCATTGTGCACAAGTTTCGGCCCTGTGAAAATAAGCTCCAAGGCCCCGTTTCTGACCGCATGCACTTCGTAATAAATACGCTCTTTCGGCCGGACGAGGGGAGTCGCGGATATTTCTATGCCGGGGAAGAGGAAAAAAAGTGCAAGAAAAGCGGCGGCTAAAATTTTTTTTATATCGCTCTTCGATGAAACGGCCATACTATTTAAAATCCAGGGCTATCGATCCGTCCCAGTTTTCCGGAGGATTTTCTTTAAACTCCGTACACCGGTCAATATAAAATTGAGCGAGCCAGTCCTCCGGCGCAAGCTTCTTCACCTGCCTAAAATAGTCGAGGGCCGTATCCCAATTGCCCTGCTTGTACAGCTTCATTGCCTTTATAAAATTATCCATCGCCTCGGGCGGAAGGGCTGATTCCCCTTCCTCTAAAGAAAAGAGGCTCGTCGCATCCATCTTCCCTTTCACTTTGACCCGGTCAACTTCTCTGACGGTAAACTCTTCCCTGAGCTTATGAGCGATGTCCTCGGAAACAAGGATCTTTTTGTGATAATGTTTGGTAAGGCCTTCCAGTCTGGAAGCGATGTTTACCGTGTCTCCGATTGCAGTGTAGTCAAACTTGTCGGAAGATCCGATGTTTCCCACAATCGCCTCTCCCTCATGAAGTCCGATACCGATTGCATAGCCTGTGTCCGGAAGTACCAGGTTTCCGGTATGCACCCGGTCCATTGCGGTGGTCATTTCCACTGCCGCCCGGGCGGCGCGCAACGCGTTGTCTTCGTAACTGACCGGCGCTCCGAAAATGGCGAAAATTGCGTCCCCGATAAACTTGTCAATCGAACCGCCGTGTTTCCTGATGATATCGACCATGATACTGAAATGATCGTTGAGGAATGAAACCACTCCCTCCGCGGTATTGTTTTCCGAAATGGTGGTAAACGAACGGATATCCGAGAACAGGACGACGATATTTCGCTTTTCTCCCACTAAGAGCGCTTCGTCACTTCTCTTTTCGATCAGGTCGTCAATTATTTCCTTCGGTACAAATTTGGAAAAAACATGGCGGATTTTAGTATGCATTTCGTTAATCTGCCCGAAGAGAATTGCGTTCTCCATAATCGTACCGGAACCTTCGGTGAAAATCCTGATGTTTTCTGAAATGCGTTCCGAGAAATAGTTGTTGGAAAAGTTGCCGATATGAAGGGTCCCGACAACATTGCCCCCTTTGCCGATAAGGGGCCAATAAAAATAGGAGCTTATCTGTTTGTTGTCCAATCGTATCTTATTGTAGTCCTCTCTATTATCGATGCCGAAGAGCGCCGGTTCGAGCTCTTCAATATTGATTGTTGAAAAATGCTCATAAAAATCGTTAAAGCAGAATTTTAAAAAATCGTCTGCGTCGGAACGAAAAACATTTTCCGCCGGCCGGACGTAGAGCTTTCCTTCTTTCTGATATTTAATCATGAGCACTGCTATGTGGCTTTCGCATACTTTTGGTAATAGTTCCAGAATACCTTTTGCAGTCTCATCGAGAGAACCGAGAGAGCGGCCTAATTCGCCGAGCATGTTGAGGACGGTCGAGCGGAACAGCTGGACATCGAACAATGAACCGATCATTTCGAAAACTTTCTCGTTGTCGATATTCTCCCCGTCGTCGCGGATGGTTTCGATCGCCTGATACGGCGGATGGTCGATAAGTTTCCGTACCGTTTTTTTAAGATATTCTACATTATCGAAGTCTTTTGTTACGAAGGCGTCGGCGCCGGAGGAAAGGGCCCAATACTTATCCTTGTCGTCGGACAGACTGGTATGCATGATGATCGGTATTTCTTTGACCCCTCTTCTGTGTTTGATGAGACGGCTTGCCTGGTATCCCTGCATAAGAGGCATTTCAACGTCCATGATGATGAGGTCCGGAATTTCCCGATATGCCGCCACAACCCCTTCCACTCCGTTTGCAGCGCGTACAAGATGATAGTTTTCCTCCGAGAGGGCTTCGGTGAGGATTCCGGCAACTAAATCGGAATCGTCGACAATCAAGATTTTTTTTGCTTCTTCCATGGGCCTTTACCCTATCTGTTCTTTTACTTCCTTTATCAGATTTCCCCGGTCGAATTCTGATTTAATAATGAAAGCATTTGCTCCGACCTTTTCGAATTGCATCTTTTTTTCAGGATTTTCATCGGAACTTACAACGATGACCGGGGTGTTTTTATAGTCGTCATCTTTACGGAGGTTCTCAACGAAGGTGAGCCCGTCCATCCGCGGCATGTGAATGTCGGTGATAATAAGATGATACTTCTGTTCTTTAATTTTTTCCAAGCCGTCTATGCCGTCTACAGCGGTACCTACATTGTAGTTTTCGAGTTCGAGTATGGATTTTTCAATTTCACGGGTAGAATATGAATCGTCAACAACGAGAATCCGCTTAAACTCGCTCCGGGCCCCTGAGAACCGTCTTTTTGTATCGATGTTTCGTATGCGTTTAAATTTTTTCATTATTTCAGGAATGAAAAGAATATTGACAATATTGAAACTTTCATCGAAAACGATGCCCTGTATGAGTTTTATTTTTCCTAAGCTTTTCGGCACCGGTTTATAAATTAAGGACGTGTATTGAATGACCGATTCCACCACAATCCCCATAATTTCTCCTAAAGACTCTACCACCACGACAAACTGTTTCGCCGATTCTTCCTCATCCGTATCGGTTTCTTTATCTAAGATCGCTTTCAGGGGATAGAGAGGAACGATCATGTCCCGGAGCCTGAATCCTTTCCTGTTCAGGAGGTCGAGTTCGTCTTCACGTTTTACAATGATGATCTCTTTTACAAAAGTCGACGGGATGAGAAATTTCTCACCGGAAACGGAGACAAAAAACCCGTCTACCGTAGCTAAGGAGAGTGGAAGAGCAAGTTTGAATTCCGAACCTTCGCCTGGACGGCTCGAAAGGGTGATTTTCCCTTTTATTTTCTCGATATTGTGTTTGACAATGTCAAGACCGACCCCGCGGCCCGAAAGGTCGGAAATTTTATCTTTTGTGGAAAAGCCGGAGGTAAAGAGATATGTGTTGAGAGCGGAGTTATCCATTTCACGTATTTCATCTTCCTGGGCGGGAAACATCTCTATCGCCCGTTTCCGGACCTTTTCATAGTCAAAGCCTTTTCCGTCGTCAATGATCCGGATGACGATATTGCCGCTTTCAGAAGTACAGCGGATTTCGAGTCTGCCTTCCCTCGGTTTGCCTGCGGCTTCCCGTTCTTCCGGTGTTTCGATACCGTGGTCTACCGCGTTCCGGACGATGTGAATAATAGGGTCGTTCAGTCTTTCGAGAATAAACTTGTCGAGAAGGAGGTCCGTTCCGCGGGTGCTGAAATTAATTTCTTTGTCCATCAGCATCGCCGTTTCTTCGACCATCTTGCCGAGATTCCCGAGGACCAGCTCCAGCGGAAGCATCCTAAGGGAGAGAATTTCTTCCTGCAGTTCGAAGGCGTCGCGCTCGAGCAGGGTAAGCCCTTCGCTGAAATCTTTTTTCATTGTCTGGACCAGTTTCAGGCATTCTCCGATGTTCCCGCGGAGCTGCCCGTTCCGTCCCGCACCGTCCGGTTCGGGGAGCGGAAGAGAGCGCAAACGCTCCTCTAAATCATTGAGGACATCGTTCTCTTTTCGGAACTGGAACTGCTTAATAATGAGATTATTCTGCAGTCGCACAATGTTCTCGATTCTGCGGACATTTATTCGAATTGTTTCATGAGCGCTCTCGGCTCCTTTCCGCGGTTTCGCCGGGCCTTCGGCGCTCCCCCCGCCGGGTCCGGCTGCGCCGCGTGTGTCCGCCGGGCCCTCTTTTGGTACCGGGGCCCGGGGCGCTTCGGAAGCGGGCGGCGCTTCGCTTTTCTTTTCGAGCCTGATCTTTTCCAGATCATACGGTTCGTCCGCATATGCCTGTTCGAACGCGGTAAGCAGTTTTTCCGCTTCGATACCGTCTTCTTTTGTCTTTTTCACCGTCTCCGAGCCGGCGCGCAGATAATCGGTCGTGATAAAAACGAGCTGAATGAGAGGTTTTGAAATCCCGTAGCGGCCGTCTTTCACTCCCTTGAAAACATTTTCAAGGCCGTGGGATATCGACTCGATGGTCTTGAACTTGAGCATGCGGGACGAACCTTTTATTGTGTGAAGCGCCCGAAGCAGCGAAGTGAGGGACTCTTCTTTTTCCGGATCTTTTTTCAGATTAAGTATTTCAGAATCCACAACGGAGATGTTATCTTCCAATTCATCGAGAAAATTATTGATAAAGGCATCTCTGTTAATCGCCATTTCCTGCTCCTTCCTGTTTTAATTTCTCAATCCATCCCATGCAGATTCCGGCAAAATATTTCGCGTTAAACCCTTCAAGCAGGAACTGAAGGTAAAATTTATTTTCATTGATGTACCAATCAATCTGCTTTAAAGCCTCCTCGAGCAGTTTTACCGTTCTCTTCGGTTTATTATCTCTTTCCAACAGACCCAATTTTATCATGGCAGGCCAAAATCGGGGACCCTGCTGTATGGCTTTTTCATATGCATCGACAGCAGGCCGGTATTGATTGTTTTGAGAAAACAGCATCCCGCGAATATAATGAGATACCGGATTCGCTCCGTAGTTTTTTTCGATTTTTTGTACCGATCCCATAGATTGATCAAACTTTCCCTGATTCAAGAAAAACACCGCTTCCAAACAGAGAATTGCCGCGTCAAAGGACGGTCCCTCTTCCGCATAGACCGGATTGTTCAAGCGGTTTGTCGCATGGATTAACATATTTTTCACATCCACCGGCCCCGGCTGCAAAGGCGCCTGTTGTGACCGGTCTTTTTTTTCGCCCGGCCCTACATGCGGCTGTATCGTTTCTTTCGTCGGTGTAATACCCTGCTGTTTTTCTTGTTCAAATCTCTTCCGAAAATAATAGGTCCCGGAGAACTCTTCAAGGACAAGTTCAGGGTGGGACATATGGGGGATTTCCGAAGAGGAAAGAAACAATACTCCTCCGGGGGATAATTTATCCGCAAGCCTGCCGATTATTTCTCCCCTTGTTTTCATCTGCATGTAGATGAGGGTGTTTCTGAAAAATATCGCATCGAGACCGTCCGGAATGTCGCTGTAGGTATCGGTTATGAGATTTAACCTCGACACGCGGATACGGTTTTTCAGTTCCGGTGCTACCGCGCCGTCACCCGATAAATATTCCGTTAACAGATCGTGAAAAACGCGTCCGTCCTCCCGGAATGAGTTTTTCCCGAAAAAGCCTGTTTCGAGGCGTTTAATGATATGCGGATTTATATCTCCGGCGTAGACGGTGACGTTCTCAAGGCCGAAATGTTTGGCTGCCAATACCCCGAGAGAAACCGCTTCTTCTCCCGAAGAGCATGCCGCGCTCCATATTCTTATCCCTTGTCTGCCTGTATTTTTCATTTTGGGAAAAAGAATTGAATCTAGAATCCGAAACTGGCGCTCCTCGCGGAAAAAATATGTTTCGTTGATGGTAACCGAATCGAGGAAATCCGCCCGTTCTTCAGAATCGGTTTTTATTTTTTTTAATAATTCCGGCAGCCCGCCGTGTATACGTGAAAGTTTTGTTTGAAGGTAGTTTTTCACTTCCCGGTAGGCGGTTTCCGGCAGCCGGATACCGGTCTCCCGTTCAATAAAATCGAGCATTTCGTTAAACTGTTCGGTTATCTTAGGTCCGGTTTTTAATTCAGTCAAACCGCGCTGCCTTCTTTTTGTTTTAAGATCGTTATGAGTCTCCGCGGAATATCGGCGAGCGAAACCACTTCGGAAGCGCCGCCGATATCGATAGCCGCCTTCGGCATTCCGAAAATTGCGCTCGTTTCACGGTCCTGGACGAGGGTGGTCCCTCCCTTTTCAAGGATTTTGCGGCAACCCTCCGCGCCGTCCCTGCCCATGCCGGTGAGCAGCACCCCGATTACTCTTTCTCCGTACCATTCGGCAGCCGAGGTAAACAGTGCGTCAACCGAGGGCTTCTGATTCAATATTTTCGGTCCGTCGTCTAAGACAAGCTTTCCCTCAGCTACAATGAGATGAAAATTGACCGGAGCAATGACCACTGTTCCGGGAAGAAAAGGCTCCGGCTGCTTTGCCGCAAGTTTGACGGTAAGAGAAGCTGATTCATTCAGCCAGCCTGTGTACCCGGAGTCGAAGCCTTCTTCCAAATGCTGTACCAGGGCAATACCTGAGGGAAATGCAGCGGGTAATGTTTTTAGGACCTCCCGGACCGCGAGAGGACCGCCTGTTGAGGCACCGATTACGATAACCGGAGGACTTTTTTCCCAGCCGATACGCGGGGGAATGTCGCGGGTTTTTGTATTCCCGGCAGCGGCTGTTCCGGGGGAGGTGACTGCGGCAGCCCGGCCCCCTGCGTACCCTGACTGTTTTGCCCCCTGCCGATACAAGGTGTCCAGTTTATCGATAAATATACGTATAAAATCCGGGTCATTCAGCTGATCAATGTCGGGTTTGCGTATAAGATCGACGGCGCCGGCGTATATGGCCTCAAAACTGTTCTCCGCTTCAACACTGTTTGAAAAAATAAGAATCGGGACCGGCCGTTCCCGCATAATTCTTTTTGTCGCTTCGATGCCGTCCATCACCGGCATATTGATATCCATAATGATGATGTCCGGAAGCAGGTCAAGATTTTTTTCACATCCGGACTGGCCGTTTGATGCCTCCCCGATAATTTCCATACCGGTTTGCTCGAGAAACAGCTGCTTGAGCATTCCCCGCACAAGGGCGGAATCATCAACAATCAAAATCTTCATTGCGTTGTCACTCCACGTTCGTTTCTCGATAGATTGTTGAATACCAAACCTTCGAGGTCAATAATATAATCAACTTTCTCTTTTCCAAAAAACCTGCACCCGAGAATTCCCTCCTTCACCAGTTTATTTCTCGTCCGGTATGGAAACAGTTTCAGCTCCTTAAAAGGCACGCGGTCCACCTCCGCCTGGCTCCCCACCTTACATGCAAAAAAAGTTCCGGAGATGCTTGGATCGAGCTTTTCCGCAAGAAGGGTAAAAAACCGGGAATGCTCAGAGCTGAATTGATGAGTACTCGAAATAAGTGCGATTTTCAGCTGCCCCGGGTCTTTTGCGTCAAAAAGGTTTGAGAGATACACGTCGAGTTCGAAAAGCAGCAGGGTTTCTCCGTTGTAGTGTATGGTCTTATTAAGATATTCCGGCCCCATGTTCAAAGCTTTGGTATGCTCAAGATATATGCTTGCAAAGAAACTGGAGCGGTCAAATAAAAATCCGGTGTTTTCGTGCCGGAGGAGCAAAAAATCGTGAAATTCTGATTCACCCTGTTTCAAAATCGTACTCCAGCCTCTGAAATATACTCCGGAGGTTAATAATGAAGATATCCTCACCCTCCGATGTAATTGCACCTAAAAAGAACCCGTCCTCCTCTTCTTCGGCCGTAATAAGGTGTATGTCGTTTTCCGGGACTTTCATAATCTCGTGAATGTCGGAAATCATGCAGGCTACATGATCGTCCTGCATATTTAAGATGAGATAAGTACTCGATTCATTAACCTCTTTTTCAAACAGGACGTCCGGGTCGATAACGGTATACGGTTCGCCGTGACGGTTGATAAAGCCGCGCACATAAGGAGGGGTAAATGGTACATAGAACCTCGGTATGTCAAGAACAATCTCCCGCACTTCCGACGCATAGAGCGCGAATTTTTTTTCTTTTATTCTGAAAACCAGGAACTTGATATGCCGTACTTCCTGTATTTCTTCTTCTTTCTGCGTATCCTGGTGTTCTTCGATTTTGTTTACCAACTCACTGTCAGTCATGGTCACGTACCTCATATGCATCGACGATTTCTTTCATCGTTTCCGCCATTTCCTGTAGTTTCGTTGAAGAGTTCGCCGTGGCTTTGGTCGATGTTACGAAATTATCAATACCCTCGGATATTTGCTTAAGGGTCTGCAGGATTTGTTCGAATGCCGATACCTGCTGATTAATCGAAGATGCAATTTGTTCCGCGGAACTGGCTGAGATTTCCGAGGAGCTTAAGATGTCCTCGAATATTTTTCTCAGCTCCGCGGCGATTTCGGCGCCTTCATTAATACGGCTCGTGCCTTCTTCGGAAGCAATGATCAAATTATCGGAAGAGTGCTGTATTTCATTTATCTTTGTCTTGATTTCGCTCGTGCTGGCCACCGTACTGTCCGCGAGTCTTCTGATCTCCGCGGCGACGATTTGAAAGTTTTTCCCTGCTTCTCCGGCAGCCGAAGCTTCCAGTTCCGCGTTAAATGCAATAATCTTTGTCTGGTCCGCGATCCCGTTGATGATGTTGACGATTTCCCAGATGCTTTCGATCTTTTCTCCCAACGATTTGATCCCGGTAATCGTATCGTCATTGCTGCCCTTTATCTCTTCCATTTTCCCCAGACTTGTCTGGACCCGTTCGAATCCGTTTTCAACCACGTCTTTTGTGTTGTTGGAAATCTTGGTCACTTCATTAATGCGGCCCGCAATACTTTTTGAAAGCTGGTCGGAATCTTCCATGGTGCTTACAATTTCCTTAACGGCCGCGGCCTGCTGGTTCGATGTCGCGGTTATCTCCTGGGAAGACACGGAGAGTTCCTGTACCGCGGAAAAAAGTTCAGATGAAGTATCTTTCATACGTTTAAGGATATTTTCGATCGTGTCTATGAGATCGTTGAACTGCTCGGAGATCCGGCTGATTTCGTCTTCGGAGGTAATCATAATACGGTTCGAAAGGTTCCCTTCCGCGACCTCCGTTGTCAATTGCCGCATTTTGGAGATCGGCTTCATGATTCGCGAAATAATCAGGGCTACAAGAAGATTGGCGCATATGAGGGCCGCAACGAGCACTGCAATGCTTATGTTTCTAATGAGTGTTATAAGGCCGTAGATTTCCTGTGTGTATACTTTGGTTGCAACAATTAGGCCCATTTCGGGATAGTGGGAATACCGGACGATTGCCTCGCCGCCGCGAGTATCGTCTACCATCGTGTAGGTGATGGCGCCGTTTTTCCGTTCGATCATTTCCCGGACAAAATATCGCCCGTCCGCGGACTGGGTGTCGTACAAGTTTTCGCCTTTCATGCTCGGATGAATGAGCATCGTTCCCGTTTCATCCATTACATACGCGTACCCGTTTTCCCCAATCTGAATTGAAAGAATTCGGGCTTCGAGTTCATCGAGGTGTACCAGGGTGTGAAATTCGCTTTTATATGAAGAAGCCCAGATGATAAGGTCCCACGGCGCAAAATATGCCATTCCGCCCGCCTTGGCTCTCTCCTGTTCATCCCCGGGGTTCTTCCACATGTACTCGATATATCCTTCCTTCATGGAGGTGGCCCGCTGCATGAACTCATGTTTGCTTGCATCGGCCCCGGGCGACCGGGGATGGATCTCCAGTATGCCGTCCCCGTTCACTCCGGCCAGATATCCTGTATCGCCGATTTTCCCGAACTCCGGATCGAGGATGATTTTGTTTACCCGTTCATATGCTTCCGCTTCGGTAATTTCGCCGCTTACGTATCGATCATATTCATATTCGACGAGACGTTTCACCCCTTCGGCAAGACCGATGAGGTAGTTGCGTACCGTTGTATCAACATACGTTTCCGTAATTTCCATGATCAGCCCCGTGGTCCGCTCGAGTTCTTTGTCGTATCTTTCCCTGAAACCTTGAGACAGACTTGTAAAAATTCCCACTCCGAGACCGGCGATAACAACAATGAATATACCGCCGAAAAGAAGCTGAATCTTACCGTTAAGGCTTTTAAAAAATCCGATTTTTCCTTCTTCTTTTTTCATGCTGTTTCTCCTATTCAGTAAGATAGCGCCTGACTACACCGCTTAGTGTCTCGGACATTTCTTTGAGTTTTTCCGAAGACTCGCTTGTCGATTTTGTCGAAGTAACAAAATTATCAATACCTTCGGAGATTTGCTTTAAGGTCATGAGAATTTGTTCATAGGCGGATACCTGCTGATTTATCGAGCCTTCGATTTGTCCGGCCGAGGTTGCCGATATATCTGAGGAGCTCATAATATCGCCGAATACATCGTTCAGGTTTTTCGCCAGTTTCGTTCCCTCTTTGATTTTTCCGGTCCCTTCTTCCGAAGAAACAATGAGACGGTCGGAAGCCCGTTGAATTTCGTTGATTTTTGTTTTGATCTCGCTCGTACTCGAGACCGTACCGTCGGCCAGCCTTCTAATTTCCGACGCGACAATTTGGAAATTTTTCCCTGCCTCCCCGGCAGCGGATGCTTCCAGTTCCGCGTTAAAGGCGATAATTTTTGTTTGGTCCGCGATCCCGTTGATGATGTTTACAATTTCCCAGATTGTTTCGATCTGTTCATTCAAGGTTTTGATGCCGGTGATGGTCTGGGTGTTGGAATCCTGAATCTCCATGGTTTTAGAAAGGCTGTCTTTTACAAGGAGCATGCCGTTTTCGACAGTCTGTTTTGTTTCGTTCGAAATTTGTGATACTTCCCGGACCCTTCCCGCAATGTCTTTCGAGAGCTTGTCCGAGTCTTCCATGGTGCTGACGATTTCCTTTACCGCGGCCGCCTGTTCGTTCGAAGTGGTTGATATCTCCTGCGACGACACGGAGAGATCCTGCACCGTTCCGGTAATAAGGGAAGCGGCATTCCTGATCTGCCCCAGAATTTCCCGGAAGTTTTCCATTGCCATGTTCATGAGGAATCCGATATACGCAAATTCATCGGAAAGGTCGGTGGGGACTTCTTCACCGAGTC
>CAYWIK010000024.1:12289-25930 GCA_964458315.1 uncultured Spirochaetales bacterium
AATCCGATATACGCAAATTCATCGGAAAGGTCGGTGGGGACTTCTTCACCGAGTCCTTTGTCGCCCCGGCCGGTAAATCCTTGCAATGATTCGATCAGGGTCCTCATCGGTTTTCTGATCATCGACAAGGTAAGAAACACCGCGACGAGAAGGGTGAAAATGTTAACCCCTGCAACCCCGGCAGCTTTTGGAAGCAGGGCGTGCAGAGAAAGTCCGGAAATAAGGGCCTCGTACACGGAAAGAAAGAAAGTAACATTTGTGAAAACAATGGGTACAACAAGAAAAAGGATGTTTCGTGTGGTCACGCTCAGCCCAAAGACGCGTTTCGACTCGATAAACTGCGTGCTGATCAGTTTTTTTTCCACCAGTTCTCTCCCGATCGGGCGGATAAGATTGGAAGCTGTCATGTAAACAACCAGGGCGGCCAGATACGATCCGTAGGCTGCAAGAATGACGGCCATAAGGCTCTTTATCAACTCAACCTCGAGGAAAAAGTACATATATCCGACCACTATGAGCGCCCCGACTCCAATCCTTACAAAAAGCAGGCAGCCGTGGAGAAAAGGAAGCTTCATGAGCCGTAAAAAGAGGAGCTCCGCCTCTTTGCCGGTTATCGTCCCAGCGGCCGTTTTATCGATGCTTTTCTTTAGTTGTCTGGACAAGAGGTAATTTGTCGGCATCGCGATGCCCAATACAACGACTGCCGCGACAATTGCAACAAAAAAAAGAATTTTTTCCACCTGCCCCGTACTCAAGGTAATGAGAAGAAGAACATAGGCGGAAGCAACGGGTACGCCGAACCCGAGGCCCAATAATTCGGTTTGAAAAAATTTTTGTACAAAAGTTGATCCCTTCATATGCCGTCCTTAGTCCAAAGTAGGGTCCTGAAAAATATTTTGATCGTTTTTCAGATAAATCTTCTTGCTTCCGTCGGAAAAACCTATCTTTTCGATAAGTTCCGGAATGAGTTTCTTGTTTGCCGCATCTATTTCTTCAATGCTGCACCCGACTGCAAAATGCCCTTTCCGGTTCTCAGGCCGACACCAGCGTGTCCGTACCGTCATTTCCGCGCTTTTATGGCTCATGCCGAGGGCTTTTGGAATGACAATTGCAATGGGGATTACCTTGTCGATAGGAAACTCCCGGTCTGTGAGCATCAGTACCCCGCCTGTATTGATATCGCCTAAACGGCCGACCGCTTCATCGCTTTTTGCATCGATTATTTGTAAGTAATAAAGGAGATGTCTGCGAAGAAAGCGCCGGCTATCTGAAATGTCCACCATATTACCACTATCGTTCATAAATCCATTATATATTAAGTATCTATTTTGTCTACGTTTTTTCTGAAAAAAGTAAAAAAACGAAAACGATGTATAATGCAGGAACTATTTTCTGAAAAAACTCGCCATCAGGGAAATGAGGAAACCGATCCCGAGCAATCCGGCAACGGCAAATCCGGCAAGTCCGATAATCGGTATTTCCCTGAAACGCGGCGGGATATCGGCCTGGATAACGAGAGAGGAGCTTACGAGGAGGGCGGCTAAGACGAGGCCGTAAATAAGGCGGTACCCGACACGGTCGATTGTCCGGCGCACCGATTCCATTCCAATAATGCGGAATGACATTTTAAGCTGCCCTTTTCGTGTCTGCCGCAGGATCTCCCGCATATCTTTCGGAAAATCTTCCGCAAGCGCCTTGTAGCTCAAGCCTAATTCATAGAGCTCGTTTACAACCCGTTTCGGTTGAAACTGCTCCATGATAAGCCTGCGGGAAAAGGGCTTGAACAGACGGATGAGATTGAACTTCGGATAGAGATAGAGGCCGATCCCTTCCACCGCAATGATCGCCTTGATGAGAAGCAGCAGGTTCGACGGGATGATCAGTCCGTAATTCCTGAGGAGCGTGACCAAGTCCATAAACATCGCTCCGATATCGAAATCCTCGAGGGAAAGGTCGATATATTCTTCTAAGAGATCGTACACCCGCACTTCAAGTTCTTCGAGGTTGATCGGAACGGTCCGCCGGGTGATCTGCAGGAGCGCTTTTGTCACTTTTTCGGCGTCCCTGTTAACCATGCCTAAGAGCATGAAGGTGAGGGCTTCCTTTTCCTTCGGCCGGACCCTTCCCATCATTCCGAAATCCAAAAAGCAGACTACATTGTGTTCCTGAATGAAGATGTTTCCCGGATGCGGGTCGGCATGAAAAAAGCCGTGGATAAACATCTGCTCCATCATGAGGTCGGCAATGCGCTGGGCGACGAGTTTTGCGTCGTAGCTCATGGCGTGCTGGTCTTTCAGAACGGAAACCTTTGTTCCTTCGATAAAGTCCATGGTGAGGACGCGCCTGGTGCAGTAATCCGCGTAGGTTTCCGGCACACGGATTTTGTCGGACTTTCCTTTAAAGATGTTTTCAAATTTCTGGATATGGAGCAGCTCCCGTTTAAAATTGAGTTCGATCTTGAGCTGGACCCGGAACTCTTCAACCAGCCCGCACGGGTCTAAATAGCGGGTTGAAGGGATGTATTTTTCTATTCGCCTGGCAATAGCGGACAGAATTTCCAGGTCGGTGTCGATCTGCCGTTCGATACCCGGCCGCTGGACCTTCACGGCAACTTCCTGCCCCGTCGGCAGGACTGCACGGTGCACCTGTGCGATGGATGCCGACGCAACCGGCTTCATCTGAAAATCGATAAAGAGTTTATCCAGAGGTTTTTTCAATTCCTTCCGTAAAACTTTTCTCAGCTTCTCCTCCGTGAACGACGGTACGAAGTCCTGCAGCTTCACCAGTTCCTTGATCAGGGACGGAGGGACCAGGTCGGTACGGTTGCTCAACAGCTGGCCGAACTTGATAAAGGTGGGGCCAAGCTCCTCGATTGCCATACGGAACAGTTCCCAGCGGTTATGTTTCCTGTTGGAAATGACGGTCTGACGGGCAACTAAGTGCCGGAACATCTTTACGCTTTTATCCAGCCGTAAAAGCTTTATATAGTCGGTGAGTTCATACTTTATAAGGATTGAAACAATTTCCTGCAGCCTGCGGCTGTTGGCGTAGGTTTTTTTCAAGACCCGCCGTTTCTTTTTTTGCCCACGGTTCAATAGATCGATCATGTTACTCTACTATATCAATTAACGGCAAAAAAGGAAAAGAAAAAAAATTATCCTTTTGCGGTCTGTCCTTGGAGCATTTCGATAAAGCTTTCGACCCTGGTTTTAATCTGTCCCGCGGACGAAGATTCGGAATCCACCAGGTCGGTTTCTATGGATAGAAGCGGAGCATCTATTCGGCTTTTCATCAGGCTGATTGCCCCGGAAGATGTACGGCAGCCCCAGTGTGCAAAATTGATGACCCCGTCGATTTCATAATCCCGTATGAGGCTGTTGATATGTTCGATACGTTTCTTCGGGTTTCCCACCAGGTGCACCGATAAGAGCCGGCCCGCAATGCTCGTGAAGGGGTCTTCAGGATCGAGGGGAGGAAGGGGGATGGTGTTGAATTCTTCAATTGCTATAATACCGCCTTTCTCTTCGATGGTGTCGACCACCGGGTGTGCATAGGTGGGGGGAAGGTGCATCAGCAGAAACCGCAGCCGGTTTCCGGGTATCGGCGCTCCTTTCGTGTCGAGGGCGCGATAGAGGGCTTTATAATAATCCGCCGATCCTTTGCTGCCGAACTGGGCGGTGTAGTTGAGGAGGCCCCAGGCCAAGGCCATCGGCTTTAAGCGGGGGAAATATTTTTCCCGCCTGAGTTCGTTTACCCGGTCTCGCCAGAGCCGCGCCGCATCCGCGTAGGAGACTGTTTCTCGGAGCGCCGCTAACGATGTTGCCGAAAATCCGGCCTCCTGCTCACCGCCCATTTTACGGAAGAGTTCCTCGAGCTGGGTGCGCACAAACTCCTCCGCTCCGGGCGAATCCGGGTCCGGAATGTCGATGAAGTGAAAGGGTGATCCGTACCGCCCGCATATCTCCTGCATTGACCGAAGATTGCCGTCGCAGAGGGCGGAGACGGCGACGCCGCGGCCGGGAGGATAAAAGCCGTTTTTTAAGACCACCGAGAGATGGGCGCGGTGGAAGGTACAGAGACTCGAGGGCACCCCGGTTTCCACCGTGTTTCTTAAGAACATCCTGGTAAGCCCTAAGGCGCCGAGAATGCCGCCGACCGACTCCATTACAATCGGCGTATACCCTAAAGCCCGAATAAGTTCGCCGGGGGCGAGGAGGGTCATCCAGACCGATTTCCGGGGCCTGAAGAAGGCATCGAAAAAGGAACGGTAGTTGATCCGGTTTTGGATACGGAAAAACCGATACCGCGCGGGGGTAAAAAACAGTTTGAGCCCGTAGAGGAGGACGGCGATCCGCGCCCGTCCCGGTGTCAGCTTGTTCATCACCCGGTTGATCATGCCTGATCCGGTCATCTTAGTTCCCTGCCTCTTTCATACCGACAGCTTCCATCCCGAAAAGCGCGGCGCCCACCGCCCCTACAATCTGCGGCACTTTCGGTATTTGCAGCTTCACCCCAATCCGTTTTTCCAGTTCCCTGACCAACCCCGCATTGAGGGCGCCGCCGCCGGTGACCGCGGCAGGGGTAACAAGCCCGACCCTGCGCACCATGCCGTCGAGCCGGTTTGTGATGGAGTGATACAATCCTTTTACAATCGCCTCACTCTTGTGTCCCTTTCCTAAAAGAGAGATCACTTCCGATTCGGCGAACACCGTACACACGCTCGAGATAGGGACCGGCTCCGCCCGTTTCTCCGCCAGCCTGCTCATCTCGCCTATATCGATTTCCAAAGCGCGGGCCATCACCTCTAAAAACCGGCCGGTCCCGGCCGCGCATTTGTCATTCATCTGAAAGTCCCGGACTTTGCCGGATTCATCGATCTTGATCACCTTCGAGTCCTGCCCGCCCACGTCGATAACGAAACGGATACCCGGAATTAAATGTCTGGTACCCCGGGCGTGGCACGAAATCTCGGTCACCGTACCGTCGGCAAACTTGAGTCCGTCCCTGCCGTATCCGGTCGCCATAACGAAAGCGACATCCTTGCGGGAAGCGGAAATCTCGGCAAGGAGATCGTCGAGGAGAATTCTCGTGGTTTTGTCCGCACCGGGACCTGTTTTGATGATTTTTTGGGCAAGAATTTCACCCGAGGACGAGAGAATGACCCCGTCTACGGTCGTCGATCCGATATCGATTCCGCAGTAGTATTTCCCGGCGGATGATGTAAATTGCATATTGCCGCTCCTTTGCCGCAGCATTTCCGCGAACGCGGAAACGCGGGTTTTTACCTGGCCTTCGCTTTGGGGTGAGCCGTCCGCTTCGATGGAAAGTACCCGCTCTTTCCCCATCCTGTCGATAAGATGGACCAGGTCGAACCCGTAGAGGTCGCAGAAGGGCATCCGGAAATGGATGATTCCTTGGACGGTGTCGGGATAGAGCTCTTCCAGCCGTGCGAGTTCTTCTTGTCTCTGAAACATCCGGGCGCAGGGCATCTTATTAAGGTAGAGTCTGCTTAAATCCCGGAAAGGGCCCTCGGAAACTTCTGCGCCGCCGCCCGCATCTCCTCTCAGCCCCCAGCGGCGGTCCAGGCACGAATCGTTTAGAACAATTTCCAGTCCAGCTTCCTCGATGGTCCGGAGGACCGATTCACCCGGCAAAGGCGAACCGGTGAGGAGGACCGGGATTTTTTCTCCGGCCTCCGTATCAACGCCGGGAAGAACGGCGCCCGGGCCCTTCGACGCGGCGAGTTCATCGAGTTCCCGAAGACTTTCTTCCGGGGCCTGACGGAGAACCCGCTGCCTGAATGAGAAGTAATCGGTATAGCTTGGAAACAGATCGCCGTGACGGGCCGTTTCTAAAAGCTCGTAAATGTCGGAATAGAGCCTGACGGATGCCTTGAGCCGCTCAGGGGTAGGTTCGATTCCGTTCTGTTCGGATAAGTTTGTATAAAGCTCCTCGAGCTGCCGGGCAAAGTAGCGGACCGAAGCCTCTCCGGATGTACGCGGGACCGAGAGGATGTAGACCTGTCCTTGCTGCGGCCCGGTGCATCCGCCTTCCGACGATTCGAGCCCCGCAACATCATGGAGCTTTTTCATTGCATCGCAGGAATCGGCGACGATCAATCCGGAAAGTTGTACCTTCTTTTCTCTGTAAGACTGCAGAACCGCATGGACATACGGACAGATGTTGCGGGACAGGTCGGTTTCGTCCTGCCTGCATTGGTCCGTTTCCCCGACGATACGCACCGGCAGATATCCAGCCGCGTGAATGATTTCGAGGGGAATGTATGAGCAGGTATAGCCGAAGGAAGGCCGGTTAGTATCAGTATTCACAGGCATTCTTAATGTACCTAAAGAGGAAACCGGTGTCAATGTAAATTAAAATGCTTGCAATCGTGATGCTCACAACCTATACTTTGCCGTAGAGGCTATACGAGGGGGGCTTCCTATGGGACATCCGAATTTAAAAACCCTGAAGGTATCACTAAAACGGGACCTTACGCTTTTATTTGCCCTCGGCGCCTTTGGAGCGGTTGCGTCATATTTGGGCATACAGATCCCCCATACGGAAGTGTTTATAGAAGGCCGCTTGATTTTCGGCCTCATGGGGGTTGCCCTCATTCGGAGGATTCCTCTTGCGCTGTTATTACCTGCCGCGCTGTCGGCCCTCGGTCCCCACGAAGTGCCGCTTCATGTCGCATTTTTAGGAAACATGCTCTATACACTGCCCTTTTGTTTTGTGCTTCGGTTTCTGCATCATCGGATTCTTAAAAACCTTAAAAGCCTCGTTTTGTACGGCCTTTGCTGGTTCGCGGCCGTCCTTATCGGTTATCAGCTCTTCACAACTCCTCTTGTCTGGTTTGTCATCGGCATTATCCGCGGGCAGCTGAGTTTCCCCTTTGTTGCCCGGTCGTGGGCTCTCCAGCCGTTTTTCGAAGAGTCGATCGGAGTCGGAATCGTTTCAGCCCTGGGGATGACCATTGCCAAACTCTATTTCGGGCTCCGGTACCGGGAGCATCATACCAAGACGATTCTTACTTCCATAGGCGATGCGGTAATTGTCACAGACCATGCCGGCCGGGTGGAAATGATGAATCCAGCTGCTGAAAAACTTACAGGCTGGAAGAGTAGAGAGGCACTGGAGCGGCCGATCGAGGAGGTGTTTCATATCTTGAATGCGAAAACCGGCGAGCGGTGCGAAAACCCGGTCAAAAAGGTTCTTGCAAGCGGCAGTGTGGTGGGGCTTGCTAATGATACGATGCTTGTAGCGAAAGACGGCTCCACCTTTCAGATAGCGGACAGCGGAGCGCCGGTGGAGGAGGAAGAGAGCGGCATCACCGGAGTCGTGGTGGTCTTCCGGGACGTTACCCGGGAGTATGAGATGCAGGAGCGGATTAAATCGGACCTAAAAGAAAAAGAAACCCTCCTAAGAGAGGTACATCATCGGGTGAAGAACAATCTCCAGATCGTATCGAGTCTCCTCGCCCTCCAGCTCAACCAGTTCGAAGACCGGCGGGTACAGCATATTCTAAACGACAGCAAGCGGCGTATCCAGTCGATGGCCTTAGTCCACAATCAGCTCTACAGCCAGGATAATTTCTCTAAAATAGAGTTCGACCAGTATATTGAAACACTGGTCGATGACCTGCTGGAAATGGCGCAGATGGAAAGGATCGTAACAGTTTCCAGAAATATCGAAGCCCTGTCGTTGACCATCGACACGGCAATTCCCTGCGGACTTATTTTAAACGAGCTTATTACCAACAGCCTGCAGCACGCATTTCCGGACGGCAGAAAGGGAAATATTCGGATTTCCTTCCGCCGGTGCGAAGGCGGCTTACAGTATGAGATTATTTATGAAGACGACGGGGTGGGAATCCCGCAGGATGTCGATTTTTCTGCTTCCGGTTCTCTCGGCATGCTTTTAATAGAGTCCCTCACCGACCAGCTGAAAGGTGAGCTGAATATTAAGAATAATGACGGGACCCATGTCCGTATTTGTTTTCCCGCGCACATTTAGTATATTTCTTATTGCCGCAGCGCCGCTTTTGCTCATTGGGCAGGAAACGGGTAAACTGGATGTCAAACCGCTTTTCCCGGTCGGTATCGAGTTCCAATACAAAAGACTCGCTATTGCGCTGCAGGTTGCCCCCGGAATAAAAAAACATTTTATTCCCTATGAAATTAACAGCTCTTTGTGGTATCCTTTAGAATAAAAAATATGAGGAGAGGTTATGAAACAGAGAAGAGTGTTATCGGCTTTGGTGATATTGGCTGCAGCCGCGGGGATGTTTGTTTTTTTTACTGCGTGCGAACCAGGCGGTTTGTTGGGCGGGGGCGGAAGCGGTTCCAGCCTAACCGAGGGAAACGTGCCTTCCGCAATGGTCGGGACATGGTACAGTGATTACTACCTAACCCGCGTTACGATCACCTCCGATGCCGAATATTCATACACTTATGACGAGGTAAACGAGTTTAAAGGCGGGCTGGATGTAGATGAAGAGGGTAGTACCATACATTTTGCAGAAACCTACTGGTGGGAGGACGGCGCATGGGATTATTGGGATGATCACTCCCATGTGCGAGCAAATTACGTGCTGGCACCGAGCGGTTATCTCTTCACCGATGCATTCGGAATGGGCATGGAAGTATATAAAAGGACTGCGGGAACCTCCGGATTGGTCGGCACCTGGGTGTATGAATGGAAAGAATGGTATGATTATTCATGTTCGGAAGATGATCCCGTAATTTATAGAAAATATGTCCTCACTCTCGATCCCGGTTCTACCTATACCCGGAAAAAATATTCGAAGGGCGTCGAGGTCGATTCGGAATCGGGAACATATACCTATGGAGACACAAATGACGAAGAGCTCTACCTTTCGGAGAGCGCCGATATCGACAAAGCATGGGTCATAGACGGCGACTATCTTGTTTTAGGCCCTCGCTACTGGGAGCAGCCCGAATTAGCGCTTGTAAAGGAGTAATCAGGTCAAAGCCGCCTGAGTCGATGTGATTCAGGCGGCGGTTTAATCATACAGGCATAGAATCGCGAAAGGCCTCTTCTACCGGCCGGATAACGACCGTGAAGCAGCCCGGCTCATCTCATTCAACCGACCGGACGGCGATCACGCGGCGGTCTAAATTGCCTGCGGCTATTTTGCCATCGGATATATTTAAGTGCCAATTGTAAGCAGTTGGATTAAACATCCCCCGCGTAGCGGACCAATAAGAACTATTCTGTACGTTGGTAAAACCATTGTCGTTTAACCAAGTTTCTAAATCGGCTTTTCCATAGTGAGCTAAGCTTTCGATTTCTATAATATTGGGCATGCGCCAGTCGTCGTAGTCGGCAAGGGTAAGGTTATTGCAGTAGGCGAGGGCGTCATCCCATAAAAGATCAACGGTGGCGTCACCGTTCTGCTGCCACATAAGCTTCGTCAGATGGTCGGTAACCGTACCGTCGCCGTTGTCGGTAAAACGCGGGTCCGGCCACTCGACGCCGGCCTGCACCTCGCCGTCGTCGTTTGCGGCATAACTGGTAGTCTGCCCTGTTTTCGGGAGATGGACCCTACCTTTCGCGATACCGCGGACTGCGAGTACATACCCGTCGGAGGTCCAACTCTGCTCGAGAAGAGATTCGGTGTCGGATAGATCATAACTCCAGATGTTTGAAGTGCTATTGGCAACAACGGTGGATGACCAATAAGGATAATCATTACGTATATCGGCAAACCCGCTGTCGTTGAGCCAGTTGGAATCATACTCTTTTTCAAAATTGAGAAGTGAGAGCATTTCTTTCCGGTTCGGCAGTCGCCAATCGTCATAGCCGGCAAGGTCTAAATCGCTGCAATACGATAAAGCCGGTTCCCATTCTATGTAGCCGCTTGCGTCACCGTCCTGCTGCCACATGAGGCCGGTCAGGTTGTCTGTAATCGTACCGTCGCCGTTGTCGTAGAAACGCGGGTCCGGCCAAGGAACTCCCGCCTGAATCTCTGCATCATCATCAGTTCCGTATGACGACGTTTGCCCCGTCTCCCAAAGGAGGAGCGTATAGTACCAGTCCGCGTAGAGGGTCGCGTTGGAAGCGCCGATAGTGAAAGTTGTCCCCGCACGGTATCCGGTACCGCTGCCGTCCGCCTCGGTGCTCCAGCCGCCGAAATTGTGGTAGGTCTTCTCGAGATTTCCCGTGTTGCCGAGGACCGTCACCTTCGCATTTGTATCGTAGCCGGTTTCGTCTACCGGCGGTTCTCCGCCTGTGTTACCGTTACCGTCGTAGGTGACCGTGTACACCACCGGCTCCTTGCAGCCGAGTACAGCAACCAGAATCAAACAACCTAAAATCATACCTGTGCATAAAACCAATCTCTTCATCCTTTTGTTCTCCTTTTTATTCTTCATTTTTGTTAATCGTCAGGGTATAACCCCGGAGTTCACCGGTGCCGGAGCTTAAGGTATTCATAACCAGGATATAGTACTTATCATCGGTCGGGGCAAAATCGGTAATTTCGGCATTGCGCTCGTCATCATCGCTTTCGGTAGAACCCTTAACTTGGTTTTTATCCATATCATAGACGAAGATAGTGGTATCGGCAGTATGGTCGAAGGGTACATCAGTCCTAATGGTATACGTGTAGCGGTCGTCAAAACTGTAGATATAATAATCCACGAGATCGTCGTAAAAATTAAGGTAGAGTAATTCCAGGTCCGATTCCGGTTCGTGTGCTTCCTCGAAGCTGTCGTTTTCTTCGCAATCATCCGGCTCTTGACTGTTGATCTCCCACCGACCTTCGGGGTCGTAACTTCCGTCCACACAGGAGTATAGGAGAACAAAAGGTAACAAAAACAATAAATATTTTACTCTCATTTAAACCTCCTAGTAAAAAAATAGCACACATGAGATAATTTATCAGGCCGATTAGTATGGAATCATTTACACACTGCTTTAAGTCTCATTAATTTTCATTTCCCGGACAAAATCGAGGCACTGTTCCGGGGGGATGGGACGGCTGAAATAATACCCCTGAATGAGGGTAAATCCAGCGGAAGAAAAAAACTTAAGCTGTTCTTTGGTTTCAATGCCTTCCGCAACCGCAGGAATGCCGAGGTTCCTGGCAATACTTCCTATTCCCCTGACAACCGCTTTGTTTTTTGCCTCATCGACGATCCATCGGGCAAACTTTTGGTCGATCTTTAAAACATCCAAAGGGAGGGCGGTAAGATGGTGAAGTGTAGAGTATCCGGCTCCGAAATCGTCCATTACTACCCGTACGCCTTGTTCCTGCAGCTGCCTGATGAGTCGTGCGGATTCATTGATGTCTCGGAAGAGAATATTTTCGGTCAGTTCCAGCTCAAAAAAGCCAAAAGGAACTGAAATATAACGGAGCAGTTCCTGAACCCTCCGGACGATCTTGCCTCGCAGGAGCTGCGCCTGGGCCACATTAACTGCAACGCGGAGATCGGTAAACCCTTCTTTATGCCATTGGGCTAACTGTTTCGCCGCAGTGTAGATGACCCATTCGCCGATGTCGCGGATGATGCCGGTCTCTTCTGCAATCGGCAGGAATCTTCCGGGGCTCACCCTGCCCCGATTGGGATGATTCCAACGAATAAGTGCCTCAAAACACTCTACTGCTCCGGTCTGAATATTAACCTGTGGCTGGTACTCGAGAAAAAACTGTTGTCTATCCACCGCCGTGCGCAGCTCGTGGGAAATTGAAAGCCTATCTGCGATATTCTCAGTCATCACCTTGTCGTAAAAAGCGTAACTATTTTTTCCCTCCTCTTTTGCGTGGTAGAGTGCGGCATCTGCATGCTGAATCAGTTGATCTGCTTCCGGGCTGTCCTCGGGAAATATACTGATTCCAAGGCTGGCGGTTATGCTTATTTCGCGTTCCTGCATGATAATGGTATGTGTTACACTTTCCATAAGTTTTTCAATGACCGAGACTGCACTTAAAGGAGAGACCAGCTGTTCAAGGATAACAGCAAATTCATCTCCCCCCAGCCTCGCAATTGTGTCGGTTTTGCGCAGTGACTGAACGAGTCGCTTTCCGACCGTGCAGAGGAGTTCGTCTCCTGCGGGGTGCCCAAAGGCGTCGTTTACATGCTTAAAGTTGTCGATGTCGATGAGAATGACGGCGAATATTCCACCCTGCCGCTGCCCGCGCTCAACTGCATTATCGAGCCGGTCGAGGAAAAGAGCACGGTTTGGAAGTTTTGTGAGATTATCGTGGGTTGCTAAAAACTGCAGTTCCTTCTCTTTTTCCCGCTGTTCGGTGATGTCAAGGATATTTATGTTGATGAGTTTTCCTGCCTTTGACGGGAGGGTCGTAAATTTTGCCACCCATACTGAATTTTTATTGTCTTTCGAAGGTACATGAAATTCAAATACGGGTTGTTCTCCGCAACGGGCCCTCTTTATCCCGTAATCAAACCGGCCGAGAACATCATGCATCAAGTCGTCAGGCTTTTCCTGATTATCGGTATTCGCGGCATAATCGGACCGACCGTCGATTTGTGCGGCGATTTCCCGCAAGCATCGTTTCCGGCATTCTTCCGCTTTCAGGCCAAAGAGCCGGCATGCCTCTTCGTTTACGTTCAAAACCCGGTTTGTGTCATCATCGATGACGATAAACGCCTCTTGGGCATTTTGGACGACATGCCGGAACCGCTCCTCGCTCACGGTTAGATCGGTCAGGCGGTCCTGTTCCACCCTGCTTCTGTGTCCCGCTGCAATGAGAGTGAGTCCGCCGATCATAACGGTAGTGATTGTAGGCACCTGTCCCGGAGGCAGTCCGGGAACAAGTACATCGAAGAGAAACATTCCGGTAACAGCAGTTCCGACATAACCCGCGGTGAATGCAAAGGAGAGAAGGATGGAAGAGAAGAGTATAGGGATGATGATAAAGTAGAGCATGCCGACGTCTTCCGGGGACGGCGTCGGTATGGAAATAACAAAAATCGCCGCGGTGATAATACAGATTGTCGAAATCGTGCCAGCACGGTAGTAGCCGAACCGGTTAAGAAAGTACGCTGCAATGAGTAGAACCACCGCGGAAATCGAAACAAGAGCGTTGTGGCTTGTAAGAGCGAAATCCGTATATGCCATGTCCCCGAAAAACATCACTAAACCGAGGATGATTATTGTGATGAGGATGAGGCTTACGAGTCGCGACTGCCGCCGCTGGTCCCGGTGGACAATTGAGTGGTGTGGCCCGGTTACAATGCGAAAAAGATTCGTAAAAAACCCGGCAATTTCCCTTTTCTGCTGCATCCTAAGAATATTTTAATACAAAAATCGGAATTTTTAAAATCAGCAGTCGAGGTTTCTGCATTAATATAGGTAAAGCCTTTCTATGGAAAATTTTGAAGGCTTTGTAGTATACTATAACCAATGCAGGAGCGGAACATGGACGAATTTGCAGAAAGCCTCGAACGAGAACTCCAGTCAGCCGTGGAAGTAAAGGACAAGGATTCCCTCCACCGGTATGTACGGCTTTTGATCGACGGAACGGTAGGCAGGGTGACCTATGAAGACGGATTCACGCGGTTAAGCAGCGGCATTGACGAACTTAAGAGTGATGTGAAAATTATCGCCGAGCGGATTGAAACAATGCAGCAGCAGATGGACCGCCGGTTTGAA
>CAYWIK010000024.1:26030-28963 GCA_964458315.1 uncultured Spirochaetales bacterium
CGTTTCGAGCAAGTGGACAAGCGGTTCGGAGAGATGCACGGCCGGTTTCGTATGATGTTTACCTTTATGACCGTCGGGTTTACCATTCTCGCCTTGCTCATGACGCTATTTAAGTTCCTGCAGTAGGAGACCGGACCTGTTTTCGATCTTCTGAAGGTTCATCCATTACCTATTTGACATTTTGGTTAATTTGTAGTATAGAGGAACTAAACGATGCTGATGCGGACTAAACCCTGCCGCATTTAATTTTAATGCTATACTTTCTACCTGGGGGGCGTGATTCGCAGCCAATGACCGGTCAACCCAAAAAAACAATCCTTCTCGTTGAAGACGAAGCCCTCATAGCGATGAACGAAGCGGCTGCGCTGAAAAAGAGAGGCTTCGAAGTTGTCACCGCATATAATGCAAAGCAGGCGGTTGCGAAGGCCCTGAATAATAATATCGACCTCGTGCTCATGGACATCGACCTTGGGAAAGGCAAACCGGACGGGACCGAAGCTGCTGAGTCTATTTTGCAGACAAAAGACGTTCCGATTGTTTTTCTTTCCAGCCACACCGAACCGGAAGTGGTGGAAAAGACGGAAAATATTACCTCGTACGGCTATGTGGTAAAAGGCAGCGGCGATACGGTCCTGCTTACATCCATCAAGATGGCATTTCGTCTCCATGAATCGAGGATGTATCTCAAGCGGGAGAAAAATGCGAACGAACTCCGGGCGAAACTGCTCGACGCGGTCGAGCAGGCGGTGATCGCAACCGGTCTTAACGGGACTATCACCTACTGGAACAGGTACGCGGAAAATCTGTACGGCTGGAAGGAAGAGGAGACCCTCGGGAAAAATATTGGTGAAATTACCGTACCGGAGGTTTCGCAGGTCCAGGCTGAGCAGATCATGGCAAACCTCTCGGAAGGGGAGCCGTGGGCCGGCGAGTTTTTAGTGCAGGACAAATGCGGAAGGCGGTTCTTTGCACACGTCACCAACTCGCCGGTCCTCGACGAGCAGGGAAGGCTTATCGGAATCATCGGACTTTCCTATGATATCAGCAAGCAAAGGGAGACTGAAAAGGAGCGGGACCGGCTCATCTGGGAACTTCAAGAGCGGGTGAAGGAGCTCAACTGTTTGTATGGGCTTTCGAAGCTGGTAGAGAGCGCCGTCACTTTAGAGAAGATCTTCGAGGGATTGTCCGACTTGGTCCCGCCGTCCTGGCAGTATCCCGAGACAGCCTGTGCACGGATCACCTATGAGAATACAACTTACACTTCCGGCAGGTTCGAAGAAAGCAGGTGGGTCCAGTCGGCGGCAATCGTGGTGTACGGAGAGACGCGAGGGGCAGTTGAAGTCTTCTACGCCGAAGAGAAGCCCAAAGCATACGAAGGGCCTTTTCTTAAGGAGGAGAGAGCACTTCTCAATCACCTTGCCGAGCGGCTCGGAAGGATCATCGAGCGGTTTGAAGCGGAACAGATCGTGGAGGAGCAAAGGGCGGTCATTAAGAAAAGTGAAGAACTCCACCGCATTACCCTTACCTCGATCGGCGATGCAGTCATTTCCACCGATACAAAGGGACGGGTGATAAGGATGAACGAAGTGGCCCAGGCGCTTACCGGGTACAGCGAAGAAGAGGCGCGTCACCGGCCGATCCAAGAAGTTTTTACTATTGTTCACAGCAAGACTGGTGATATTATCGAAAATCCGGTGGAAAAGGTCCTTTCCACCGGCGAGATCATTGCGCTGTCTAATCATACGAAGCTAATTTCCTCTAAGGGGAACAGGTTCCAGGTGGCTGATACGGCTGCGCCTATCCGGGACGATTCCGGCAATATCCACGGCGTTGTGCTTGTTTTCCGGGATGAGACAAAGAAATATGAGCAGCAGGAAAAATTGCGGCAAAGTGAGGAAACATTCCGGAGGTTGTTCGAATCCATGGCACAGGGGGTGGTGTACCACAACCGGAAAGGAGAGATCATCCGTGCGAATTCGGCTGCGGAGGGGATTTTAGGTCTTACGTATGATCAAATGATCGGCAGGACCTCCATGGATCCGCGTTGGAGGACGGTCCGCGAAGACGGAAGCGAGTTCCCCGGTGAGTCCCACCCAGTCATGGTTGCATTGAGAACAGGCCGGAAAGTAGAACGGGAAGTCATGGGCGTTTTTCATCCGGACAAGGATACGTATGTATGGATAAGCGTTAGCGCGGTGCCGGAGTTTCTCCCGGGCGAATCTAAGCCGTACCGGGTATTCGCCACTTTTGAGGACATAACCGATAAAACAAAACTGCTCAACGAAAAGGACATGCTCCTTCGGGAGACCCACCATCGGGTAAAAAACAACATGAACATCATAGCAAGCCTTCTCTCCCTGCAGGCGGACGGCGTGAAGTCTGCCGACGCGGAAAAGGCCCTCCTCGATGCGCGGAACCGCATCGTGAGTATGCAGAAACTGTATGATCATCTTTTCCGTTCCGAGTCGTATGTGAATATCAATCTCGGGACCTATCTTGAGGACCTGCTCCAGGAGATAGCACAAACCTACGCAACAGACCGCTTAACCATCTATTCCAAACTCGAAGATCTCTCGATCAGCGTAAAGACCGCTGTCCCGGTCGGGATCCTTATAAACGAAATCGTGGCGAATGCAGTCAAATATGCCTTTCCGGGAGAGAGAAAAGGAGTAATCGGAATCACTATGAACCGGTATGAAAAAGGCCGGGTGATTCTTTTAATTCAGGATGACGGGGTGGGACTGCCTGAGGGCATCGAAAGTGACGATACGGGGTATGGATTCGGTTTGATTTATACCCTCGTAGAGCAGATTGACGGAGAAATCGAGATCATTCGGGACAACGGGACCCTATACAAAATCGCCTTTAGCCCCACACCCACGGATAATACCGCTGTCTGATCCGCTCAGGCCCAATCACCACGAGCGGGGGCA
>CAYWIK010000025.1:0-26395 GCA_964458315.1 uncultured Spirochaetales bacterium
AAACGCTTCGAGTCTATGGACAAGCGTTTTGAATCTCTGCAAACTCAGATGGACAAGCGTTTTGAATCTCTGCAAACTCAGATGGACACACGTTTCGAATCTCTTCAAATCCAAATGAACAAAAGGTTTGACGCTGTAGACAAGAGGTTTGATGAAATGAACGGAAAGTTTCGAATGCTGTTCACCTTCATGACTATCGGATTTACAATCGTAACAACCGTTACGGTACTCATACGCTTGTTAGCGTAATCCGGAGATATACAAAGCTTCCGTTTCAGACGTCTTCTACAACCTCAAAAAATTCGCCTAATATTTCTAAAGCCTCTTCGATCTTATCCTGCTTGACGAGGAAATAATCAGTGTTGTAGGTGGAAATAGCAAATACGCTGATTCCCGCTTCCGCCAGCGGAGCCGTAAGGGACGATAGCACCCCGGTAAGGGAAAAATCTAGAGGGCCTTCCACCTGCAGAGCCCGCCAGTTACGCTCGACGAGGATGGAAGCCGCTTCATCCCGATGGCGGTCGTGCCGATCCTTATCCGGCCGGCCTCCTGCAGGAGGCAGCTGCTGCTCGGGGCACAGGACAGACAATTCATCCTCCGTTCTGGTTATCGAAAAGAAAGCGCTTTCAGAAGCCCAGCCGGGGATTTCCGCGTCCGGGTTGAGCCTGCAGATTGCAAAGTTCTGAGGCAGCACCTTGAGGGTTAGTCTCTGCATAACGACAGCAGTATACAGCAATATTGACGATCCGGACAGAATCTCCTATTGTAGAGCCGTTATGGACATTAAAATTAAAAAAGGCGACTACGTCACCTTCCCGAAGGGCCTTTCCTGCGTCTGGGACGTCAAAGAACCGGTCAAAAAACACTATAACTTCGAGTAAACCGCCCTGTTCCGCACTTTTGCCTTCAACGTAAAAACTCAGTATTTTTAAACAATGCAGGATACAAGCGGTCATGATCATACCCGTCATCATAAAATGATGATTAAAGATTTCCGGCGGCGATTCTACATCCCCGTTAGGTCAGCGCCTCTTTATCCGGACCTTGGAAGTTGCGGTGATAACCGATAGTGGCGAACACTTCCTGCGGTATGAGCGGTTCTCCATGGGTAATGAGGTGGGCAATGTTCTTTCCAATCCCGGGTCCGAGCATAAACCCTTGTCCGCACATTCCCGCTGCGAGGTACATCCCTTCCATTTCCTTTACTTTTCCGCAAATCGGATACCCGTCCGGAGTCATGGGATAGAGTCCCCTCCAGGTCCGCCGAATGAGCAGGTTCTTACACCGCGGAAGGAGGGAAATGAGCCGCTCCGCTAATACGGGAAGAAACTCAGAGGTCGATTCGCGGTTTACTCCCGGTATCGGCTCCTTCGGGGTGTAGCAGAAGATAATCGGCCCTTCTGCCGCCTGGGTGAAATAAAAGTTGGCGGTTTTTCCTTCCGGCCCGGGGCGCATATCCACCACCATCGGCTTTAGAAACTTTTTAATGGGAGACGAAATGCCCGCTTCGTGACTTTCCGGCTGCACAGGAAGCTCGAGTCCGGTAAGCCTGCCGATTTCCTTTGCGCGCGCGCCCGCCGCATTCACTACGGCACCGGTTTCATACGTCCCTTTTTCGGTTGCAACAGACAAGACCTTTCCGCCTTTGCAGCGGATTCCGATGACGGTCTCACCGAAACGAAACTCGCATCCCGCCCGGACCGCGGCCCGGTATAGGGAGCTTTGAAAGAGGACCGGGGAGACCTGCCCGTCCTTTGGAGAATATATGCCTCCCCGAAGCCCGGCCGAATTGATGCCGGGAACGATTTCCCGGATTGTTTCGGAATCTACCCAGTCGGTGTGCAGATCAAATCCTTTTTGAAACGGCAGGATCTCCCGCAGGGTGGCTTCTTCTTCCTCCCGGTAGACGGGAAAACAGTACCCGCCCTGTTTCCAGCCGATCTTGTCCCCGGACTCTTCCTCCCAACGGCTGAAAATATCGATACTTTCGAGACCGATAAGGATTTTCGCCGCATCCGAATGGGTCGCCCTCACCCCTCCGATAGCCGATTTATTCTGCCCTTGGCCCGCCGACGGATGACGGTCGATCACCAGCACCTTCAATTTTTTAAGACTCAGTTCATATGCGGTCGGGACCCCAACGCTGCCTGCGCCGATGACGACTGCATCGAATGTACGCTTCATTTTTCACGTCCTGCAGTATCAAGCCCTGCAAACAGGCCGAGGGGGACTTCCATGGCAGGCGGCCTCTTCACAAACCCCGTTACCTCTTCCAGGTCAATTCCTTCCTCCCTGAAAAGACGCAGAAGCAGGTCTTCGCAGGTTTTGCCGCCGCAGGCCCCCATTCCGACCCTGAGGGCCGCTTTCAATTGGTTAAGGTCACTGTACCCTTCCCGAATCAGCCGGACGATTTCTCCTTTCTTCACCCGTTCGCATCTGCAGACAATCGTTTCGTCATCCTCTATGGGGACCTCGTTCCATGCACCTTCTTCTTCAGATTGGATCCTGATGCCCGCTACCTGAAGCCTATCAGCAAAGGGGACCTCCAGCCGCAGCAGATTCCGCCTTATTTTTCCACCCTTCCGCACATCCGCGACTTTTCCCGTACCGACCTGCTTCCCCGCTTCACCAACCGTCACGACCTCGTCTCCAGGCCGGACCCGGTCCTCGGGAAACTCAAAAGGGACGGTTAGCAAAGCTGTGTTTCCGGAAGGATCATACCCTTCATCCACCAGCACAATAGCGAGCCCCGGACAGATCATTACGCATTGGGCGCAGCCGGAACACTCGCTCCCGGTAAACTCCGGCACGCCTAAAAGAGGATCTTCTGAAAGTTTAATGGAGCCTTTCGAACACGCTTCCACACAGGGGTCGCATGGGATTTGCTGGGTACAGCGAATGACCGGATAAATTTTTCCTTCAATGGGGTTGACGCGAAGCTTGCCTACAGGCCCGGGTTTGCTCCTGAGACCTGTTAGAAGACTGTTTTCTTCGTCTGAACAGCCGCGTACCGACCCCCTTTGGCCGTCTCCCAGCACTCCCAGGATATTCCTTCCGGCAATTTTCCCGCTGAATATGGCCGCACTCGCTTCTGAAATCTCTTCGGCATCTCCGGCAGCAAAAACTTCGATCCCGTACTGTTTTGCTTTTATGTACAGTTCGTCCACCGGCAAAAGGCCCACCGCAATGAGGAGAGAATCGACTTCGAAGGTGCGTTCGGTTTCCGGTATAGGCGTAAAATTACCGTCAACCCGGGCGACGGTTACCGCACGGAGACGGCCGTTTCCGCCGGCAGGGCCCGCCTGCAGCTCAGCAGGGCCGCTGCCCCCCTCCGCCCGCACCACGGTGTGCGAAGTGTAGACCGGCACGCCGAGATTTTGGATCTTATCAAGATGAACCCGGTACCCCCCGCATTCCGAAGCAGCTTCTGCCAACCCGGCGACCTCTATTCCCGCCTGCAGAGCATGATACGCCGCAATAAGCCCGACATTCCCCCCGCCGCAGATAAAAAGCCGATCTGCCGGTTTGACGAGGTCACGGTTTACCAGGGTCTGGAAAGCCCCCGCGCCGTATACCCCGGGAAGGTCGCAGCCCGGAAAGGCCAGACTTTTCTCCCGGGCTCCCGCCGCAATGAGAAGTGCCGCGGGTTTGACGAGTACATACCGTCCCTGTTTCACAACTCCCACTTTGCCGTCGCAAAACACACCGACGGCAGGCGAATCGAGCCATACCTGCACCGAGGGATATCCGGCAAGTTTATCGGTAAGGGTCCGGGCGATTTCAATTCCCCTGGTACCGGCATAACATTCGGCTTTGGAACCGAAAAAAAGATGGGTTTGGAGGGTCAGCTTCCCTCCTAAACTCTGTTTGTCGTCGACAAGGACCGTATCGATTCCCGCCCCGCCGAGTTCGATTGCGGCGGCAAGCCCGGCCGGCCCTCCGCCGACGATCAGGCAGGATGTTTCCACCCTTTCTATCCGGTCAACCCCGAAACCGGACAGACTTTTTCCCGGCGGTCCATCTTCCTCCGGAAGGTCCGGCTTCCCTTCGCAGGAGGCCACCTTCATACCGGGTTTCGCCCGGGTCATGCATCCCTTCACCGGAACGCCGTCGGCTAGAACAAGGCACTGGGCGCACTGGCCGTTTGCGCAGAAAATGCCCTGTCCGGCGCCGTCACGGTGGTGGTGCCCGAACACATGGAAGCCGGCCGCAATGAGGGCGGAGGTTATCATTTCCCCTTCAAAAGCTTCTACAGGCCGGCCGTTGAAGGTTAAGGAAAAACTCTTTCGTTTCGGAATTTCTAGTATCGGATGGGTTTCTATCCTGCTCATACAAGCCTGCTCATATTAAGCGCCCGCTGTGCAATTTATTTTTCACTCATATAGGGATACCGGTAATCCTTTGACGGCAGAAAAGTCTCCTTGATTGACCGGGCGGTCGTCCACCTCATCATATTGAGTATACTTCCCGCTTTATCGTTCGTGCCGCTCGCCCTGCTTCCCCCGAAAGGCTGCTGTCCTACAACAGCGCCGGTAGGCTTGTCATTTACATAGAAATTACCAGCCGCATGTACGAGGACGTGTTTTGCCAAATCAACGGCTTCCCGGTCTACCGAGAAAATCGCTCCGGTCAATCCATATGGTGAGGTCTCGTCACACAACGAGAGGGTCTCCTCGAACTTGTCGTCCTCATACACATACACCGTCAGCACAGGACCGAAGATCTCTTCCTCCATGGTCTTGAAACGGGGATTATCGGTTTTAATCACCGTGGGTTCGATAAAATATCCGGTACTCTTATCGCTTTTCCCGCCGTAAACAATTGCCGCGTCCTTCGCCTTACGGGCGAAATCGATATAACCGGTGATTTTATCAAAAGCGGCTTCATCGATCACCGCGTTCATAAAGTTGGAAAAATCTTCCACATCACCCATTTTTACGGTCGTGAGCTCCCCTTCGAGAAACGCGAAAAGTCCCTTCCAGAGGCTCTTCGGAATGTAGGACCTGGAAACAGCCGAGCACTTCTGACCCTGGTATTCGAAGGCGCCCCTGATGATCGCCGTACCGAGCTCTTCGATACGGGCGCTTTGGTGGGCGAAAATAAAATCTTTTCCGCCTGTCTCACCGACAATACGCGGGTAGGTTTTATACGAACCAATATTGCCGCCGATTGTTTTCCACATGCCCTGAAAAGCCCCGGTACTTCCGGTAAAATGAACTCCCGCCAGGTCCGGCGAACCGAGGACAAACGGGCCGACATTCTTTCCGTCCCCAGGGATAAAATTAATGACCCCTTCCGGGAGGCCTGCTTCTAAAAAAATCTGCATGATATGGTACGCCGTGTAGACCGCATTGGAGGCCGGTTTCCAGAGTACGCTGTTTCCCATAATCGCGGGGGCCGAAGGAAGGTTGCCGGCGATCGAGGCAAAGTTAAAAGGGGTTGCGGCAAACACAAAGCCTTCGAGGGCCCGGTAATCTACCCTGTTCCATATCCCCGGTGAAGAATACATCGGCTGGTCTTCATAAAGCTGCATGGCGTAGTAAGAATTGAAACGGAGAAAGTCGATAAACTCGCATGCCGCGTCGATTTCCGCCTGAAACGCGTTCTTGCTCTGGCAAAGCATGCACGCGCCGTTAAGCCTGCTCCGCCATGGGACCGCAAGCAGTTCAGCGGCTTTGAGAAAAACCGAGATCCGTTCCTCCCAGGGGAAGGAAGCCCAACCCTTTCCGGCTTCGCATGCCGCTTTGACCGCCGCGTTCACTTCCTTTTCCCCGGCCTTGTGATACACCCCGATGACGGTTCCGTGGTCGTGCGGGAGCCTGCATTCGCCTACATCGCCGGTTTTGACCTCCCGTCCTCCGATTATACACGGTATTTCGAGGGGCGCACTAATTTGGCGCCGAAGCTCCGCCTTAAGTGTTTCCCTTTCCGGACTTTCCGGAAGATATCCTTTGACCGGTTCGTTCACCGGAACCGGCACGGTGTACTTTCCATTCATAAACTTCACTCCTTTCCTTCCATGTAGAGACTGAACCTCCGGACATGGTCCGTAATTTTTTTCTCTGCTCTATCCGGGTCGCCCTCGGCAACGGCAGCGTAAATCTCCCGAAGGTCCCGGTAATTTTCCTCCATTGTTTCCTGCCGCGGTTCGAGGAGTCGATCATAATAGCGTGAAATATTCTCGTGTACCGAGTTCAGGACCAATTCGTAGAGAAGGTTTCCGGCAATTGTGCCTAAATACCGGTGAAAATGGTTATCCAGCTCGATAAACTCTTTCCATCGGGTGACCCCCTCTTCTACGCATGTATTCATCCCTTCGAGAAGCCCGGCGAGGTGCAGCAAATCGTTTTTCTCGGCTTGCCGCGCCGCCTTAAAAGCAACAATCCCCTCGACTCCCTCCCTAAAATCGGCAATGTCCCGCATAGACACCTGCTGAGACCGTACGACCCGCGCTAAACTCTCGGTCACTTTACGGGGCGGGACGATAGAGATAATCGCTCCCCCGGCAACGCCGGTTTTCACGTTGATAAACCCCTTTTCTTCCAGCACCCTGAGGGCTTCGCGTATCGTCCCCCTGCTCGTACCGAAGAGCTCCGTCAATTCCCGTTCCGGAGGAAGCCGGTCTCCTTCACTCAATTTTCCATGCAGGATCGCTTCTTCTATCTGATCGATAACGTCCTGAAAAACTCTATTTTTTTTGGCTTGTTTAAACACCGCATACCTATTATTATAATGGTTAAACCATTATAACGGTTAATGTGATGAATGTACAGATAAAGATGATAATCTCCATGGATGGAGGCACCAATTGAGAGCGGCAGCCGATATCGGCGGCACCTTCACCGATCTCGTTTTTCTAGATGAAACAAACGGAACCATGGGCACAACGAAAAGCCCAACCACGCCGAAAGACTTTTCCAACGGGGTTGTTCAAACGATCAAGCAAGCAGGGTTTGATGTTCCCTCTACAACATTTTTTGTACACGGCACCACAGTCGTGATCAACGCCATTACAGAACGAAGGGGGGCTAAAACCGGACTGATCACTACCGGCGGTTTTCGGGACGTTCTCGAGATTACCAGGGCAAACCGGCCGGATTTGTACAATCTTTCTTACAAAAAGCCGACCCCCTTTGTACCCAGACGCCATCGTCTCGAAGTGCGGGAACGGATCAATCATAAGGGAGAAGTCCTCATACCCCTCGAGGAAAAGGATGTACGCAAAGCCCTCGATTTCTTACTCCAAGAAGAAATAGAAGCAATTGCGGTCTGCTTCCTCCACTCCTACGCAAACCCGGAACACGAGCGGCGGTGCGGCGAAATAATCCGCCGGGAAGCCCCGGGGATTGCCCTCACCCTCTCCTGTGACATCAGCCGGGAGTGGAGAGAGTACGAGAGAACGAATACCGCGGTTTTAAACAGTTATGTCAAACAAAAAACAACAATGTATCTGAACAACCTCGAGACTACCCTTACGAAAACCGGAATGGGTAAAATATTTCACGTCATGCAGTCGAACGGCGGTACAGCCACCTTTACACAGGGCAAAAAGGCGCCGATCAACATGGTCGAATCGGGACCTGTAGGCGGGGTCATCGGCGCCGCGGCGGTGGCCGCACTCATTGGTGAAAGGGATGCCATCTCCTTCGATGTCGGCGGTACGACGGCAAAAACTTCTCTTATTTCGGGGGGGAAACCGGGAATTACGACAAAATACATCATTGAATGGAGCCCCGCTTTCGCAGGCTATCCGATTTTAGCGCCGACTGTGGATATTGTTGAAATCGGCGCCGGAGGGGGTTCCATAGCCTGGATCGATAACGCGGGGGGGCTTAATATCGGTCCCCAAAGCGCCGGGGCGGAACCGGGCCCGGCAAGTTACGGATCAGGAGGTACGAAGCCGACGGTAACCGATGCAAATGTCCTGGCCGGGAGGATCAACCCGGACTATTTTCTCGGCGGGAAAATCCCCCTCTATCCCGATTGTGCAGAAAAAGCCCTGCGGCCTGTCGCCGAAGCCTTCGGTATTTCAATAACGGATGCAGCTATGGGTGTAATCCGGCTTGCCGATGCGAATATGGTAAACGCCTTGAAACTGGTCTCGGTCCGCCGGGGGTATGATCCCAGGGATTTTGTCATGGTTGCGTACGGCGGGGGCGGCGCCGTCCATGCAGGAGCTTTAGCACGGGAATTACGGTGTAAAAAGGTCATTGTTCCGACCCACCCGGCGGTCTTTTCCGCCTGGGGAATGCTTGCAGCCGATCTTCGGCAAGATATCCTCCGTACCCAAATCATGCGGACAGACAGGGTTGATCCTGCAGTGATCGAATCGTTCTACCGTGAGATGGAGGAAGAGGCAATGCTCCTCATGACCGAACAACATATCAGCAAAGAGAATGTACTGTTTCAGCGCTCGGCGGACCTCCGGTACGCCGGTCAAGAACACACGGTAAAAACCCCGGCTCCGGCGGGAGGCATAGACGAACGAAACCTTCAAATCCTTCGTGATGAGTTTCATCGTCTTCACGAACAGTCCTACGCGTTTCGTCTCGATGCTCCTGTAGAAATTGTAAATTATCATTTGAGTTGTTTCGGCGTGACCGAAAAGCCGAAACTCGATACAATCAAGTCTGCGGAAGGAGAAAAAATTGTGCCCCCGGCAGACACCCTGGAGGGGGCTAAAAAAGGAACCCGGACCGTCAATTTCGACGAGTTGGGATATCAGGAAACGCCGGTGTACGAGCGGGACCGGTTTCCATTCCTTTCTGCAGCCGGCGGCCCGGTTCGCGGGCCGATGGTAATCGAAGAACCTTCGTCTACCACCGTTGTATTTCCGGACCAGGAAGTGTTCAGGGATGAATACGGGTTTCTGCAGATAACAAACATTGGAGGGGAGTTAAAAAGATGAAATTACTATGGATCGATCCGGTAGGGACCGACGGGTTCGACGGTGTCATCGGTAAAATTTTAAAAGATTCCGCGGCCCCGGGCACCGAGGTGGACATTGTTTCTCTTCCCGGCGGCCGCCCGATGCACCTCGAGTATCATTCCTATGAGGCCATGGTGATCGGGGACATTACGAAACTGGCCCATTATTATTCCGCCGAGTATGACGGCATCATTATCGGGTGCTTCTACGACGTGGGCTTGAGGGAAGCGCGGGAAGTCTCAAAAAAAGCGGTGGTTACCGCTCCCTGTCAGGCGTCCCTCGTGTTTGCCGCCCATTTAGCGAATACTTTCTCGATCCTGGTCGGAAGAAAAAAATGGATCCCGAAGATGGAAGAAAACGTCAGGTTTTACGGCTATGCCGACCGGATGGCTTCCATGCGGCCGCTGGAGCTCGGGGTATATGATTTCCAGGCGGATGTACGGAAGACCGCGGACATCATGCTGGAACAGGGCCGGGTCGCCGTAGAGGAAGACGGGGCGGAGGCCTTGATTCTGGGCTGCACCATCGAGTTCGGGTTCCACGAAACCATGCAGGAGAAGCTGGGGGTCCCGGTCATCGATGCGGTGGCCGCTCCGTTTAAGCTCGCTGAAATGCTCGCGGCATCGGCGTCGCTGTTTTCCTGGTATCCGAGCCGAAAATGGGGAAGCGAACCGCCACCTGAAGAAGAAATCGCTTCCTGGGGGCTGTTCAAGGGCGAACCGCCGGTGGGAAATTTTCTCAAACACAAAGATATATGAGCATTGACCCTTTTACCGTTGAAATTATCCGCAATCAGCTGATCGCGGCAGCCGAAGAGAGCTTCATCAACTTCGGCCGAAGCAGTCAGAGCCCGATTATCTACGAAGTCCTCGATTACGCCTGCGCGGTCACCGACCACGAAGGCGACATTATCGCCCAGGCAAACGGCGTCCCCGGCTTCCTCGGCACCCTGACCTACGCGGTAAAGGCAGTGCTGGAGAAATTCGGCCCGGATCATATGGAACCGGGGGATGTGATCATATCCAACGACCCATATTCGGGCGGTGGGAACCATCTTTCCGATGTGGCCCTCATCGCCCCGATCTTTTTAGAAGACACCCTTATCGCATTCAGTGTCAACAAGGCACACTGGACCGAAGTCGGCGGTATGGCGCCGGGAAGCTGGACCACCGACAGCACAGAAATATACCAGGAAGGCCTGCAGTTCCCGGTAATCTATATCGGCCGCAGGTATAAACTCGATCAGTCATTAGTTGATCTTATCGAAGCAAACGTTCGGACACCCGACCGGTCCTTAGGCGACCTGTACGCCGGTACGGCGGCCCTTCGCACGGCGGAAAAGCGGGTAATGGAAATAGCCGGCCGGTACGGCGTAGACGGTTTCCGCCAAGCGGTGGCGTTAATCCTCGATCACGGCGAGAAGAGCGCCCGGGAGGCTCTGTCGCAGCTTCCGCAAGGCGTCTTCGAAGCGGAAGACTGGATGGACGACGACGGCCTTTCCGACGATCCGATCTATGTGCGCGTCAAAGTCACGGTTACGGATGAGCGGTTTACCGCGGATTTCTCAGGCTCATCGCCGCAGGTGCGGGGCCCGATAAACTGTACCAGAACACGCCTTTATTCCGCGTGCCGCTCTATGTTTAAGTCGGTAACCGACCCTCAGGCGCCCATGAACGACGGCTGGTTTCGCCCTCTCGAGGTTATCTGTCCCGATAAAACGGTCTTCACCGCCGTGCGGCCAGCCCCGGTGTCCACCTACTGGGAAACCGGGGCCTATGCCGTGGACCTCATTTGGCACGCCCTGTTTCCGGTTTTGCCGGAAAAGCTTACCGCTGGACATTTCTTGAGCGTCTGCGGCACCATTGTAAGCGGGCTGGATGAAGAAGGAAAACGGTTTATTTTAGTGGAACCTCAGGCCGGAGGATGGGGAGCGGGGCAATGTAAAGACGGCGAGAGCGGCCTGGTGCCTGTGGGGGACGGCGAAACCTACATTATGCCGGTGGAAGTGTGCGAAGGAAGATATCCGATCCTCGTGGACCAATATGCATTTCACGCGGGAACGGCCCATGGCGGAGACGCTTCAGCCGATGCACCGGCGCCGGGCGCGGGGGCCTTCCGGGGCGGATACGGTCTCGTCCGGGATTATCGCATTCTCTGCAGCGAGGCCCAGGTAACGACCACCTTCGGCAGGCATAAATTCCCACCGTGGAGCGGTCCGGGAGGACACCCCGGTTCTCCGAACGGCGCCTCGGTGATTAGAAAGGGAAAACAGGAGCCGGAAGTCTGGAAGGGAAAGCTCGCGAGGCACCCCCTCGAGGCGGGCGATGTGGTCCGGCTGGTTACGGGAACCGGAGGCGGTTACGGGCCTCCCCCGGACCGCGACCCCGGCTTGGTATTGCAGGACCTGCTTTCGGGATTTATTACCCCTGCCGAAGCAGAAGAAATTTACGCCGTCGTCGTGGATGAACATGCATTACAGGTAGACGAAGCGCGGACCGAATCACTCAGGAAAAGGAGAAAATCCGATGGGACATAATAGAGAGCGTTTACAATCTTTTCAATCCAAACTGGCGGAAGGGGGGATCGAATGCGCGGTCATCGGCCCCACCACCCATATGGCATACCTTCTCGGCGGCTCTCCCCATGCCGACGAACGGTTATGCCTTCTTCTTGTAACGCCGGAGGCGGCGCAGATAGTCGCGCCGGAGCTCAATGCGGATTCGATCGCCGAATTTACCGATGCACAAATGATAACCTGGGCCGATCAGGAGGGCCCCGGAAAGGCCCTCGGGAATTCCCTTCTTACCAAGGCGCTTAAAAGCGGCGGGAAGCAGACAGTATTTTCCGTCGACGGCTCGATGCGGGCGGATTTCCTTTTATCGCTCCTCGATTTTTTAGACGAACAGCGGGCCGGTAAGGACAAAAGCTCAGCTGAGCGTATCCGGATTGTGCCCGCCGATCCCCTCATGTCCCGGCTTCGGATCGTCAAGTCTCCGGAAGAAATCGAGGCTTGCGCGGCCGCAGCCGCTCAGGCGGACCGCGCGATGCAGGCGGCGGTAGACGCGTGCAGGCCGGGGGTCACCGAGGCGAACGTAGCGTGGGTAACGGAGCAGGCCTTCCGTCTCGACGGAGCGGAGCGGGTGGAGTTTACCCTTATCGCGGCCGGGGCGAACGCGTCCCGGCCCCACCATCACAGCGGGCAAAAGGTCCTTAAAAAAGGAGAAGGTATTATTATCGATATCGGCGCGAGCCTCGGCGGCTACAAATCCGATATCACCCGGGTTGTATTCTTAGGCGAGCCGGAAGAGGAATTTCTCGCCGCCTATGAAACCGTGAGAAAGGCAAACGAGGCGGGAAGAAAAGCGGTCCGGCCCGGCGCCGCTGCGGAGGAAGTGGACCGGGCGGCCAGAGAAGTGGTCCGGCACGCCGGCTTAGGAGATTACTTCATCCACCGGACCGGCCACGGTCTCGGCATGGATATACACGAGAGCCCGTGGATTCAGGAAGGATCAAACACGGTCCTCGAACCGGGCATGGTATTCAGCATCGAACCCGGGGTTTATCTGCCGGGCGGCTACGGCATCCGGGTAGAGGACATCGTAGCGGTTACTGAAAACGGGGGCCGGGTCTTGACCGGGTTCGATGCTGAGCTGGTCATAAAGCAGACATGATACGGGAGGAGCCCTTATGGTAAAATTAACGGTTATTTATACCCTGCCCGAAGGGGCGGACCACGAAGCATTCCTTACGTGGCGGACAACGGAACACCAAGAGGAAAACATGGACATACCGGGAGTAATAAAAAGTGATTTCTATGCGGTCCGGAATCTCTATTCCCACGGTAACGGAGCGGCCCGAGAGGCCCGCTTAGAAGAAGAACCGCTCCGGTACCGCTACATCACCGAGGCATACTGGCCTGATATGGAAAGTTTCCAAACTGCGTTTTTCGACACGGGCTATCAGGAAAAATTAATGGAATCTCTGAAAAAAGTTGCAAATCCCTTGTTTATTGTTTCAGAAGAAGTCTTAAGCGAGGCAAAGTAAAAATATGTTAACGCTTGTAATATATACATGATATGATAATATAAGCCGTCATATCATGAATAATAGTAAATTTTAACTGGAGGTAAATGGAATGAAAAAGTTACTGTTGATCGTTCTCGTTCTTTTTCTGCTCCCCGCCGTTGCAATTTTTGCGGGAGGCAGGCAGGAAAAAGAAGGGACGGAAAAGGAAGCCGAACCGGCAAAAGAGAAGGCTGCGGCACAAGAAGAAATGCCGAAGCTGCGGGTGACCTTTGCATGGCCCACCTACATCGACCCTGCGGTCGGTTCCGACTTTTCGAGTTCGTCTGCGTTCGTGAACCTGTACGACACCCTGGTCTATCCGACACCGGACGGCGGCGTAAAACCGAATGTGGCGGAACGGTGGGAAACGAGTGAAAACGGCCTGACGTGGACATTCTATCTGCGGAAAGGGGTAAAATTTCACGACGGGACCGAACTGACCGCCCGCGATGTGGCATTCACCATGGACAGGCTTGTTGAAATCGGCGAGGGATACGGGTACATGTTTTCAGGGAAGGTGAAGAGCAGCGAGGCGCTGGATGACTACACCGTGCAATTCAAACTCACAGAGCCCTACGGCCCATTTCTGATAACCCTTGTACGGCTCTACATTCTCAATGAAGATTTGGTCATGGCCAACATCAAAGAAGACGGGCCCTACGGTGAGAAAGGCGACTATGGAAAAGAATGGCTGCTTACCAACGATGCCGGCTCCGGCCCCTACATGGTCGAAGACGTTCAGCTGGAAGAGTATGTCCTTATGGAGAAGTTCGCCGACTACTGGGGATACTTCGCGCCGAATGCTCCGGAGGAGGTGCGGTTTATCGGGACCACTGAAGCGGTGACCATTCGAACCATGATGTCGAGAAAAGAGCTCGAAATCGGAGACCAGTGGCAGTCAGTGGAAGCATTAGCCTCCCTCGACCAAATCGACGGCGTAGATATCGCAACCATGTCCTACGGTACGATGTTTTCCTTCATGATGCACACCAGAAAACCGCCGACGGACGATGTCCATTTCCGGCGCGCCTTAGCGTATGCCCTCGACTACGAAACCACGGGAGAAAAAATCTTTCCCGGTGCCATTATCGCCCAGGGACCGGTCGCTCCCGGGTTCCCCGGTCATTGGGACGGATTCCCCAAATCCACCCGGAACCTCGATAAAGCACGAGCGGAGCTTAAAAAATCGAAATATTACAACCGTCTCGATGAATTTCCCCTGGAAATTCACTGGATCGCGGAAGTCCCGGACGAGGAAAAGGTAGCGCTGCTCGCCCTCTCGAACTTCGCTGACATCGGGGTGAAAACCGAAGTCGTCAAAGTCCCCTGGCTTTCGGTGGTCGAGGAAATGGGGAACATGGAGCAGAGCCCGAACATCGTTACGGTCTTTGTCTCTCCCCACTACCCGGAAGCAGGATCGATGCTTTCTTCGAGATACCACTCCGATTCCGCTCCGACGTGGGAGCAGAACGAATGGCTCCTGGATCCGAAGCTCGACAAAATGATCGAAGAAGCGATCGCCACCATCGATATGGAAGAACGGTATGAAAAATACGCGGAAATCCAAAAGATAATACACGAACTTCAGCCGTCCCTGCACCTCTTCGAGCAGGCGCAGAAACATCCGTATCAGGCAGGCTATATCGACTGGCCCTCGACAACGGGAGAAAAAATTCCGGTCATGGGCTACGACTTCGCAGCCAACTATATTCAGGTCTATCCGGAGAGGAAATAATAGTCCGCCGGCAGACCTGTTTTAAAAAGATTCCATAAGGAAGGGAAGGTTCCTTCCCTTCCTTTTTACACCAGGTCCAAACCATATGAGATTTGCAAAATATATACTTAAACGGATAGGTCATTCGATATTAGTGCTCTTCGGCTTGTCGATCCTCATATTCATCATTGCGAGGATTGTCCCGGGCGATCCGGCCCGGATGGCCTTAGGGCCCAGAGCGCCCGAGGAGGTCGTCCAGCGGTTCCGTGAGGAGCTCCATCTAAACGACCCGATATATGTCCAGTATTATCACTGGCTTAAAGGAGCGCTCCGGGGAGATTTCGGCTACTCCATTTTTACCAAACGGAGTGTTTCGCAGGACATCAAGGATTTTTTTCCGGCGACCCTCGAGCTCATGCTTATGACAGGGATCATAATGTCCGTTTTCGGGATTTTCCTTGGAATCGCCTCCGCACGGCACGCCAATAAATGGGTCGATAATGTGATCAGGGTGTTTTCCTATCTCGGAGTGTGCACCCCCGCCTACGTTTTCGCCATCCTGTTCCTCCTCATCTTTGGTTATCTGCTCCAAATTCTTCCCACCATCGGCCGGCTGAGCCCATGGATCGACCGGCCGCCGACAGTGACCGGACTCATGACCTTAGACAGCCTGATCGCGGGGAATTTGGGTGCATTCTGGGACAGTTTCAAACACCTTATCATGCCGAGTTTCGCATTGGCATTAGGGCCGATGGCGCAGGAAGCAAGGATTACCCGTTCGAGCATGGCCGACAATCTTCAGCGGGACTTCATCGCACTGGAACGGACCCAGGCCATACCGGAACGGAAAATCATGTCCAAATACCTGCTTCGGATTTCGGTCATTCCGACGGTTTCGGTATTGGGCCTTGACTTCGCTTCCCAGCTCGGATGGGCGTTTTTGGTAGAATATATTTTCAACTGGCCCGGGCTTTCCCGCTACGGCATCCAGGTCATTCTCAATAAAGACTTAAACGGCATAACCGCCGTTATTATGGTAATCGGGGTCATGTTCCTTGTTGTAAACATCATTGTTGATATCATTGTTTCCCTGCTGGACCCGCGCATCCGGCTCGGCGCTGAAAGGAGTGAATGACATGAGTACACCAACAGATTTGGATACAACCATAGCAGCGGTACGCTTAAGTTTCTGGGCCAGAGCGGCGGAAAAATTCAGAAAAGGGTGGTATAAGTTTTCTAAAAACCCCCTTTCCATCGCCGGGGTGGTCATAATTTTTATCGTACTCTTCGTTGCCTTTTTCGCGCCCTTGGTCTCCCCTTACCCTGAACATGCGGGAAATTACGTCAACTTCGACGCGGCGAGCCAGGCGCCGAGCAGAGCGCATCCATTCGGTACCGACGTGTTCGGACGGGACATCATGACCAGGGTGTTTTTCGGATACCGACTGTCCCTGATCATGGGCGCGGTGGTCATCATTTTGACCGCGCCGGTAGGAGTGGCCCTCGGCCTCATCGCGGGGTATAAGAAAAACACCTGGATCGAGACCGTTGTAATGCGGATCACCGATATTTTTGTCGCCGTACCCCCGCTTATTCTGGCCCTCTCTATATGCTCCATACTCACGCCGAACATCTTCAACGCCATGATGGCAGTCTCACTCATGTGGTGGCCATGGTACTGCAGAATGGTGTACGGCATCGCAAGTTCCATCAGAAATGAGTTTTACGTACAGTCCGCGGAGGTGACCGGAGCAAGCACCTTTCACATTCTTTTCCGGGAGATGCTTCCCAACTGTTTCGGTCCGGTATTCACCAAAATGAGCCTCGACATGGGATGGGTTATTCTGATCGGCTCCGCCTTGAGTTTTGTCGGCTTAGGCGCCCAGCCGCCGACTCCGGATTTAGGCACCATGGTGGCCGACGGGGGGAAGTATATGCCCGACCAATGGTGGATTGCAATATTTCCCGCTTTAGCGATCATGTTTGTGGTCCTCGGGTTTAATGTCCTAGGCGACGGTATTCGCGACATGCTGGAAGTGGAGAAGACCTGATGGCGGTAAAGCTGCTTGAAATCAAGGACCTCGAAGTCGGTTTCCACGTATACGGCGGTTATCTGAAAGTTTTAAACGGCGTCAATTTCGAAATGAAAGAGGGAGAGAAAGTGGGCCTCGTCGGCGAAACCGGCTGCGGCAAAACCACCACCGCGAAATCGGTGCTGAAAATTCTCTCGGTCCCTCCCGCGGAAACAACAAAGGGGGAAATACTTTTTAAAGGGAAAGATATCCTCAAGATGCGGGAACACGCGATCCGGGAAATCCACGCCCACGAAATATCGATGATTTTCCAGGACCCGACCGCCTCCTTGAATCCGGTCTTTACCATCGGCGACCAGCTCACCGCGGCGATCAAGTATTCCAACCTCCGTGAAGGGCTTACGAAAAAAGAAATCAGGAGACAGGCGGTCCGGGCCTTGAAAGAAGTACGGCTCCCGGACGCCGAGCGGATTCTCGACAATTACCCAATCCAGCTGAGCGGCGGTATGCGGCAGCGGGTCTGCATAGCCATGGCCTTAGCCACCCGGTCGACCTTACTGATCGCCGATGAACCGACTACCTCTTTGGATGTTACCATTCAGGACCAGGTTCTCAGGCTTTTAGGCGATTTGGTACAGGAAAAGGACACCTCCACCATTCTTATCACCCACTCCTTAGGGGTCGTGCGGGAGTGGACCGAACGAGTGTATGTTATGTACGCGGGAGTCATGGTCGAGACCGCGGCAACATCCGATCTGTTTTCTTCTCCCCTTCACCCATACACCAAAGGGCTGATGGCGGCGGTGCCGAAACTAACAGGAGAAGGCATAGCAGCGGGAATCTGGGGAAGGATCCCCGACTATCGGAACCCTCCCCCCGGATGCAGATTTCATCCGCGCTGTCCTGAGGTGATGGAAGTTTGTAAAAAAGAAAAACCGGGGAACTATGACTGCGGCGGCAATCATAAAGTCGCATGTTTTCTCTATAGGAATTGAACAGTATGAGCAACCGAATTTTAACCGCGGAAAACCTAAAAAAATATTTTCATACCAAAGACGGTACGGTCCGAGCCGCCGACGGAGTCAGTTTCTTTATCGATGAGCAGGAAACATTAGGACTTGTAGGAGAATCGGGTTCAGGCAAAAGCACCGTGGCCTATACCATCATGGGAATATATCCGGCCACAGACGGCACGCTCACCTTCAAAGGGCGGGACATCACGCATGAATCAAAAAAACGGCCCAAACAGCTCAAGCAGGACGTGCAAATCGTGTTTCAGGACCCAGGCTCTTCCTTAAACCCCAGGAGAAGCATCAAACAGATACTCGAACTGCCGCTGCAGGTGCACAGGATCGGCACCAAAAGGGACCGGGAGGAGCGGGTCGTCCAGCTTTTAGAGATGGTCGAACTGCCGCCGGATTACATGTACAAATATCCCCCGGGAATCGGCGGAGGCGAACGGCAGATGGTTGCAATCGCCAGGGCTTTAGCCACGAACCCTACCCTGGTCCTCCTCGATGAACCGACCTCGGCTTTAGACGTCTCGGTACAGGCCAAGATCATCAATAAATTAAAGGAGCTGCAGAAAGAGCTCACCCTCACCTATACTTTTATCACCCATGACTTAAGCCTCATGCGGAACATGGCGTCAAAAGTTGCCATTATGTATTTGGGGAAAATATGCGAAATAGCACCGACCGCCCAGTTTTTCAGCACCCCCCTCCATCCCTACACCAAGATGCTCCTTTCGTCCATTCCGGTGGTATCCGAGCAGGAGGAAGCCCTCAAACCGAAAAAAATCGTGTCTACCGGAGAGATCCCTTCACCGGTCAATATCCCCTCGGGGTGCAGTTTTCATCTCCGGTGCGCCCAGAAAATGGACATTTGCGCAAAAATCGATCCGGTCATGGTCGAACCCGAACCGAACCACTGGGCCCGCTGCCATCTCTACCCGGGCGCGGCCGGCGAATAGGAAATAAAGCAAAATTATAATTATACTATATAAAGAAAAAAATGATTTTAAACAGGAGGAGATGGATGACCAAAAATGAAATCATGACCGAGTTCGATATCATTTTGGAAGAGGCGAAAACAGCTGTCCTTGCAACGATCGACGCGGAGGACCGCCCCCACATGCGGTGGATGACTCCCTGTGTACTCAAAGACCGGCAGGATTCCATCTTCGCTCTCACATCACCCGCTTTCGCCAAGACAAAACACCTCGAAAAACGGCCGGAAGCCCAGTGGATGATCCAAACACCGCTGCTCGATACCATCATCACCCTTCGGGGAAAGATCAACCTTTTGGATAATTCGGCGCTGAAATCGGAAATCATCGAGGTGCTTGGCCCCCGATTGACCATGTTTTGGAAACTGAACGAAAAAGCGGATAATTTGATCGTACTAGAGACGGTTTTGGAAGAGGCGATGTATTACAAACCGATGCACGGGTTTAAGAAATTGGTTTCTTTCGGCCGGGGAGAATAGCGGATGAGTAAAGAAAAGAGCAAAGTCATCGAAGAAATTGGGAAGAAAAAGGCCCTCGACCTGTTGAAGCAGATGCTCCTCATTCGGCGTTTCGAAGAAAAGGCGGCACAGATGTACGGCCTTCGAAAAATCGGCGGGTTCTGTCATCTCTATATCGGACAGGAAGCGGTCGCCGCCGGCAGTATCGGCGCACTCGATCTCGCTCAGGACTATGTGGTAACAGCCTACCGTGACCACGGTCATGCTCTAGCCTGCGGAATCGAGCCGAATGCCGTAATGGCGGAGCTGTACGGAAAAAAGACCGGCTGTTCCAAGGGCAAAGGCGGCTCGATGCATATGTTCGACAAAAACAGACACATGTTCGGTGGAAACGGGATTGTGGGAAGCCAGATACCCATTGCCGCCGGAGTGGGAATGAAAGTGAAATATAAGAAAGAAGACGGAGTGGTGCTCTGTTACTTCGGCGACGGAGCGATTCATGAAGGCGCCTTTCATGAAACCATGAACCTGGCGAAGATCTGGGACCTTCCCGTCATATTCATCTGCGAAAACAACCAGTATGGTATGGGCACCGACTTCCGGCGGGTTTCTTCGGTAGAAGATTTCTCGGTTATGGGAGCGTCCTACGGCATAGAAGGAAAACAAATCGACGGGATGGACGTCCTCGCGGTTTACCAAGAGTTGAGTACGGCGACAGCCTCCGTCCGCCGGGAAAGCCGGCCCCTTTTCTACGAAATAAAGACCTACCGATACCGCGGTCACTCCATGAGCGATCCCGCAAAATACCGAACCAGGGAGGAACTGGATTCCTACAAGGAGCAGGACCCGATCATCATTCTGCAAAAAATTCTCATCGAAGGGAAGGTTGCCGGAGAAGATGAGATCGCCAAAATGGACGATGCCGCTAAAAAGCGGTGTGAGGAAGCGGTAGCTTTTGCAGAGTCCGGCGAAGAACCGGGTCCGGAAGCGTTGTATGAAGATGTATATGCCTGAAAGGAGGAGATAGTATGCCGGTGATAACCTTTCGCGAGGCCCTAAGGCAGGCGATAGAAGAGGAAATGGAGCGAGATGATAACGTCATTCTCTTAGGAGAAGAAGTTGCCCAATACAACGGAGCATACAAGGTGAGTCAAGGCCTTCTCGATACTTTCGGGCCGGAACGGGTAATCGACACGCCCATCTCTGAAGAAGGGTTCAGCGGCGTCGGCGTCGGGGCCGCTCTGGCAGGACTCCGTCCGATTATCGAATGGATGACCTTCAACTTCTCTTTTATGGCATATGATCAGGTGGTAAGCAACGCGGCAAAGTACCGGTATATGTCCGGCGGTCAATTCACCGTTCCCGTTGTGTTCCGCGGCCCTAACGGCCCGGCGGAATATTTAGGCGCCCAGCATTCCCAGGCGCTTCAATCCATCTATGCCCACATTCCGGGACTCAAGGTCGTTGCGCCGTCGACTCCCTACGATGCAAAAGGACTGCTCAAGTCCTCCATCCGGGAAGACAATCCGGTGATCTTCATGGAAGCAGAGCTGATGTATGCCTGGAAAGGGGAAGTCCCGGAGGATGAATACACAATCCCCTTCGGCAAAGCGGACATCAAACGTGAAGGGACCGACATCAGCCTGATCGGATTCTCGAAACCGATGAAAATGGTTTTAGAGGCGGCGGAACGGCTTGAAGATGAAGGAATCGACGCGGAGGTCATCGATATCCGCTCGATCCGGCCCTTAGACGAGGCTTCGATCTACGCATCGGTAAAGAAAACCAACCGGTGCGTTGTGGTCGATGAAGCGTGGCCCTTTGCGAGCGTGGGCTCCCACATCGGCTGGCTTATATCGAGAAACTGTTTCGACATGCTCGACGCACCGGTGGAGCTCGTCAGTTCCGAAGACGTTCCGATGCCGTACAACCACTCCCTCGAGCTGTCCGCGCAGCCTTCGGTGGAAAAAATTGTTACCGCGGCGAAACAGGCGCTCTACCTGATGTAACCGAAAGGAGGAACTTATGGCGGAAAAACTGTTGATGATAGCACTCTCTCCAACCATGGAAGACGGTACGATCGGCACTTGGGTGAAAAAGGAGGGCGACGATATAGCCTCCGGTGATATTATCTGTGAAGTGGAAACCGATAAAGCAACCATGGATTACGAATCGACCCAGGAAGGGAAGCTTCTAAAGATTTTGGTCCCTGAAGGAGGTTCAGCGACCGTAGGCCGGCCTATCGGGATTATCGGCGGAGAGGGCGAAGATATCGAAGGTCTGATAAAAGAGGCGGAACAGGAACTCGCCGCAGGCGGCACGGGAGCCGAAGACGAGGCCCGACCGGGACGCCCCGCAGGCAAAGAAGACGCCGCACCGGAGCCTGCAGCGGGTCCCGCCGTCAGGAAAGGCGGCGGGCCGGTTCGAGCCGCGGCAGAGCAGGAAGGCGGCCATGTCAAATCATCACCCCTTGCCCGCGTCTTAGCGGACAAGCACGGCATCGATATCGGATCGGTCCGGGGCAGCGGCCCGGAGGGGCGGGTGGTCAAACGTGACGTCGAAAAAGCGGCCCGGCGGACCGGCGGGGAAGAGGCCGAGTCGGAGGCCGTAACAGGAACGCCGGCCCGTCTCACAACCGAAACCCGGCCGATTTCCCGAAAACGCCGGATCATCGCGCAGCGTCTCTCGGAATCGAAATTCAACGCCCCCCACTACTACTTGAAAGTCTCCGCGGCAGTGGATTCCCTCTTTGCGGCGCGGCGGGAACTAAACCGCACCAGGCCCGATGCCAAGGTCTCCTTCAACGCCTTCCTCCTAAAACTCGCGGCTGAGACCCTGAAAAAACATCCCCAGGTGCGTTCCGGCTGGCAGGGTGACTCGATCGTCACCTTCGGCAGCATCGACATCGGCATCGCCGTGGCCCAAAGAGACGGATTGATCACCCCGGTGGTTCGAGACTGCGGGAACAAGGGAATCCTCCGGATCGACGCTGAACTGAAAGAACTTGTCCGGCGGGCGCGAAGCGGAAAACTTACCCCGGACGAGTACGAGAATGCCGTATTCACCGTCAGCAACCTAGGCTCCTATGGAATCGAAGAGTTTACCGCAATCATCAATCCCCCAGGTTCCGCAATCCTCGCGGTCGGCGCCGTGCAAAAACAGAAAATCTATGACGAGAGCGAAGAAGGGGTCCTCAAGTCGATGCTCAAACTCACCCTTTCCTGCGACCATCGTGTCGTCGACGGCGCGGTGGGCGCACTTTTTTTACGGGAACTCAAAGAAAGTCTGGAAAATCCTATACACGCTATGTATTAAATTTACTATATTAGTAATGAAAGGAGTACGCTATGGAAAGAAAAGAAACAAAGATGGGTGGAAACGAAATCACTCTTACAGGACCGAAATTAAAACCGGGAGACAAGGCGCCTGATTTTACCGTTTTAGACAACGATCTGCTTCCAAAAACATTGGAAGATTATAAAGGGAAAATCAAACTTATCAGCGTGGTCCCGTCCATCGATACAGGCGTGTGCGCGGTGCAGACGAGGAAGTTCAACGAAGCAGCGGCAGATTTTTCCGGCGATGTTGCCGTACTCACCGTCAGCATGGACCTCCCCTTTGCCCAGAAACGGTGGTGCGGTGCGGAAGGAATCGACCGGGTGGAAACCCTCTCGGACCACAAGTACGCTTCCTTCGGCGAGGCCTACGGTGTTTTGATCAAGGAGCTTCGCCTGCTCAACAGGGCAATTTTTATCGTTGATAAAAATGACACGATTACCTATATTGAAATAGTCGAAGAAAACCACAACCATCCCGATTATGACGCTGCGCTCAACGCGCTAAAATCTGCGGAATAATGGGGAATAATGAAAAGAGGGGAAATCCATGGTAGTAAACGAGATTGAAAAAGATATCTACTGTATCAGTTTGAACGACCGTACCACCGATCTTTTCGAAGGCCTTTGGCCGATCTCACGGGAGGGGGTCACCTACAACAGCTATCTCATCCGGGACGAGAAGACCGTGATGATCGACCTGGCCAAGGCGTTCAAGACCGACGCACTTATCACCCTGATCGAGAGCATCGCGGACCCCGCCGAGCTCGACTATCTCGTGGTAAACCACATGGAGCCGGACCATACCGGCGCAATTACGGCGCTCATGCGGATGAACGATAAACTTACCATTCTCTGCACCCCTAAGGCAAAACCGCTCATGGAAAAATTCTACGGTATTACCGACCGGATCCGGACGGTGGAAGACGGGGAAACCCTCTCCATCGGGAAAAGGGAGCTCACCTTTGCCCACATCCCCTTTGTGCATTGGCCTGAAACAATGGCCACCTACAGCGCCAACGAAAAAATTCTTTTTTCCTGCGACGCCTTCGGCGGCTACGGGGCCCTCACCGGAACAATATTCGACGATCAATGCGACAAGAAAGATTTTTACATAGAAGAATCTCTCCGCTATTTCGTCAATATCGTTGCTAAGTTTTCCAAACCGGTATTGAATGCCATCGAAAAACTTGCGGGTATTGACGTCAAGATAATCGCCCCCTCCCACGGGCTCATATGGCGTAACGAACCGGAACGGATCATCCGTCTCTATAAAGAGTGGTCGGAATTGGCCGCCGGTCCTGGGGCGCCGGGGGTTACCCTTCTCTACGGCACGATGTACGGCAACACCGAAAGAATGATGAATGCCATGGCCCAGGGTGTTGCAAGCGAAGGGATACCCGTCGATATTTTTGACGTGGCCCGGACCCATTCCAGCTACATTCTGCCTTCCCTCTGGACAAAATCGGGGGTGATTATCGGCGCGCCGACCTACGAGGTAAGCCTGTTCCCCGCTATGAAACACATCCTCCACGAAGCCGGAATAAAACGTATTACCGGTAAAAAAGCCCTTTTCTTCGGAAGCTACGGCTGGAGCGGCGGCGCTTTAAAGGACGCAAAGGGAATTATCGAACCTTTGAAGTGGGAATTGACGGACAGCCTGGAGTTTCAAGGGGCCGCTACCCGGGAAGAGCTGAATAAAGGCAAAGAAATGGGGGCGCAGTTCGCCCAAAGCCTCAAAGGATAGGCGGCGCCGCCGTTTAATCGGAAAATTTTGCCTTGATGTCGAGAAATTGCTGCTTGTTTTCGAAATAGAGGTCCACTAAGGCAGGCTCGAAATGGGTCCCCCGATTTTCCCTGATGATTTTATCGATCTTGGGCTCTTCAAAGGGATCTTTATATACCCGTTTGGTAGAGAGGGCATCATAGACATCTGCCAGGGCAACGATCCGCGCCTCTACAGGAATCGAATCGCCGGCCCGCTTGGCTTTGTATCCGGAGCCGTCCCACTTTTCATGGTGATAGAGGGCGATATTCTTGGCCATGGGGTCTAAGTCCGGATAATCGAGCATCCGGGCGCCTATTTCCACGTGCTCCTGCATTTCGACAAACTCCTCCGGGGTATACTTTCCCGGTTTCTTCAAGAGCATGTCCGGCAGCCCCACCTTGCCGACATCATGCAGGGACGCGTACATACGGATCCGTCTTACAAAATCCCGGTCCATGCCTAAGGTCTCCGCGAGCAGCCTCGAATATTCGGTGACCCGCTTGATATGATTTCCGGTATCAGAATCGTTGAAAAAGTTTGCGCTTTCCAGGGCCGTTACCAGAGCGGAGGTCGTACTCTCCAGTTTTCTTGTTTTCTCCTCTACCAGCTCTACTAAGTGAAGCTCCCGGTCCTCTAACAGAGCGTTCTTCTTCCGCAGTTCGTCCTGCATCAGTTTGATTTTCATATGCGTGTTGACCCGGGCAAGAAGCTCCTGTTTGTTGAAGGGCTTGGTGATATAATCGATCCCTCCGGATTCAAAGGCCTTTACGATGCTCTCTACATCGATCACCGCCGTAATAAAGAGAATGGGGATGTCTTTCGTGGCTTCCCTGGATCGGAGAATGTTTGCGACTTCATACCCGTCCATGCCGGGCATCATAATGTCTAATAGAATGAGGTCCGGTATATTGTCCTCGATTGCCTGAAGCACCGACTGTCCGTCCGGCGCAAGGGTGACCGCATAGTCGGTGTTTTTATTGATAATGGTTGCAAGGATTTTTCTGTTTTCGGCTACATCGTCGACAACAAGAATGACAGGTTTTTTCTCTTCCATGTACTCCCCCTGGTGCTCAATAAAATATAATAAATTGGAGAGAATTCGTCATGTGTTTTTTGCCTGCCGGGCGCACTAAAAAGCCGCCGGATTCCCGGCGGCTCTGTGTTCCTTGGTTACTAGACTAAGCTTTTTTTCTAATAGCTAGTCTCAAACATCCCCATAAAAATGGATGCTATTTTATCCGAATCGTCCTCGGTATACTTGTATGAGGCGACCTCGTCATTATTATTATCATAGATTTTGAGGGACATGGTTAAGGAAACTTCCTCCGGCGCTTCGTATTCGGAAGATGAACCGTAGTAATCCTCTAGATCGATAACGAGACCGCTTACATTCTGATCGATTTTAAAAGAAAATATAAACTTTCCGCCGTAGGTGCTGCTGCTTATGGAAAGTCCCGCGGCAATTTCGAAGTAAGTTTTATAATCGATATATATTTTCCCATCCGCCTTATAATCGAAAGATTCATCAAACTTAGCTGCCATATTGATGGGGCCGTCTACCGTGTAATCACCTACTTCACTGTTGCTGAAATTGTCCATTTCCATCGAACCTTCAGCCTGACCTTTGGCTTCAGCAAAAAAGACGCTGTCAATATCCTCTCCCCCTTCTCCATCTACAGAGCCGTCGAAATCGAGGGTGATTGTGCCTGTGGATCCTGAAACTTCCTCATTGGTAATGGTAAGGCTGGCGTCCATTTTTCCGGTTTTGCCGTCCGCCGATTCTTCAAAAGACCCGTCAGCGGTTATGTCCTTCGGCTGCAATTGACCGGAATATAAAGAGTTTATCATTTTGTAAGCTAAGGTTTGTGCCGCCGGATCCTCCCAACCTTCGACTCCATCAGCCAGCTCCCTATCCAAATCGTCCTGTAAATCCTGGTCGGACCCTACACTCATACCGGCGCCCGTTACTGCTGAGCCGAGTACCTGCAGGGCATCTTCTTCCGTAGTCGGCAGGTCACCCTCGAAGGAGTCCAAATCCCCGGGCGCTACCTCATCAACAGACGGGCCAAAAAGACTGCATCCGGT
>CAYWIK010000025.1:26495-28841 GCA_964458315.1 uncultured Spirochaetales bacterium
CCAAATCCCCGGGCGCTACCTCATCAACAGACGGGCCAAAAAGACTGCATCCGGTACCGACAAGAACCAACGCTGCAGCGAAAAGCAGCCCCATGGTTACAATTGTAAATTTTTTCACGTAATCCTCCTAAGAATTAGTTTTCATGTAAAAATATAGTACAAAAATAAGCTAATTTCAATGCTAAAAATACTATTTTTGTTATTTAAAACCGCCAGGAAACCCCAACCGAAAGCGGAACATTCAGCCGATACTGACCGAAAGCCGTATCCGCCCCCCCGGCAAAAAAAGGATAGATAATCTGCAGCTCCACAGCATTTTCAAAACGAAAAGTAACCGCACTATTAAGAACAAAACTCCGGTCTTCCACGGACAAAAGGAACATCTCGCCCAGGCCCAGCTTCCCGCCGAACAGGTCGAGAACGGCCATGAAACTCAAAAGCGGCGGCGCCGGGAGGGTAATATGCTCATACTCCGCACCGAAGGCCCAGCCGTCGATGTATTCCGCGGAAAGGAGAAGAAGCGGACGGCTGAATTGATAGCTCAAGCCTGATGTGATCTCGAGATACGGGACGGACTCGTACACCGTTCGTTTTGAAGCGGGAGAAATCTCGACGGTGGCGAAGGTCTTGTTGACGGAAAATGCCCCTTCGGCCCAAAACCGGAACCCTCCGGCGCTTACGACCGTATGCAGCCCGAACACGTCAACCGTGGAATATACAGGTTCGATCTCCAGGTCAAAATACCCGCCGTAGTAACCGTAGGGCAGAATCAGCCGGGCTTCGAGGAGCAGATCGTTGTCTACACCGTGATAGTAAGAGACGAAAAAATCGAAAGAGGAAACGGTTGCGCCGGCCTCCGCGGAAAGGCTTACCCACCGCAATTCCGGCACAAGCGTTTCGGGTTCCGGGGCGGTCAACTCATCGAGTTCGTAGCTCTGTTCGCTCCCGTCCTCAATAACAAACGAAATTTCTTCCGGGACCTCGCTCAACGGGAACCAAGGCGAAGAAGCTTCCATCATGCGGGGGCGGCCCGGGAACGGGGCAACGGTCGCTTTGAAGTAAGCGGAAGACAGGAAAAAGCCCAGCTGCACCATATCGTTCGGCAGGTGTACGCTATGGATATCGCCTAAAAGCAGAGCCTCGTAATCGAACCGATGAAAAAAATTATTTACCGAAAAGAAATTCGCCGCCCCCGGCAGGTGGTAGAACCTGCCGATTTGAAGGGAAAAGAAATCCGCGGGGTATATCTTGAGGTAAAGCTGATCGATACCGACATCCGCTGCGGCCGGGAGTTCTAAAAAAAACTCGGGGCGGAAAAAGAGTTCCACCGTGTCGGAATATACATTCAGAATGCCCCCGAGCTCCGACAACCCGTAAAACCGGTTTTTTAAGACATCTTCCCGCCGGTCGCGGTAGAGCAGAAAACCGGTGTTGAATGAAACTTCTCCGCCGAGGACCGTATCCGCGGCGTAGACGGCGCCCGCGCCGCCGGCCGGCACAAGCAGCCCAAGCAGAAGAAAGACATACCCGAATCGGCTCATAGGTTTCCCTGGTTGAAATAACGCGCGGGAAGAGAGCCTTTCTCTTCTATTTCTTCGAAAAAGAGCTCCGTCCGGCTTCCTTCATCGAGGTTTTTCATGAAACAGGAACGTGGAAACATTTTCCCCTCAACCCGCTGCGTGGAATCGAGCATGTACTGTTTATACAGGTCACCGGAGGTATGAAAAAAATCGGCCCGAACGAGCATTCCGGCTGCATCGTCGATATACAGATGTTTTTCCTCCAGCCGCTCTTTACCCGCCTTCGGAACGGCCTTTATTACGGAACAGAGAATCGAATTGATCCGCTCGTTCCCCAAATCGAAATAGGTGTAATCTTCTACCGAAAACGCGGAGAGGTCCTCCACGGTAAAGTCCGAGCCGAATAACCGTTCGCCGCTATCGTTTTCCGACAATCTTCGCTTTACCTGGGAGGTACGGAGCCATCTCGATTCCCTGCCGGATCCGTCCCGGATGGAGAGGAATTTCATTCTGTTGAGGTATGCAGGGGAGATAATGTGGATCAGCACCTTCGACTCGGCGTCGTTTCTATGGACAAAAGCCTTAAGGGTCCGTTCCTTCTCTCTTCCATTTTCATGGATTACCATCCTTATTTCCATCTCCATGTTTTCCGCGTTGCCGTATATGGAAACGTTCCGGACTTTTTCTTTCAAATCGTCCCCTCCGGCCGCCGCGGCCGTGACGGCAAGAAAAAGAAGCACCGCAATCGCCCTTTTTTTTCTCATGCTTTTTCCTTCTTCCTACATATATAACGCAAAATCACCGGGATGACCAGGCAGGTGACTGC